>CP082942.1:3140591-3454650 GCA_019933195.1 Clostridium sporogenes | reverse complement strand
CAACTGCCGACTATAGCTTTTTCTCCATCATTAAATATAATTGTAGTTAAAATTTTACCTGTTCTTGTTCTTACATCTCTTTTTATATTTTCTACTTGTACTTTAATTATTACTTTTTTACTTGATAACTTATCTTTGCTATAATTGTCTACAAATTCATAATCTCGTGGGAAATATAAAAGTAAATCCATTATATTAAATATCATGCATTTTTCTAATTGTTCTTTAGTTTTAGATCCCACACCTTTTAAAGTAGTTATAGGACTATACACATTCATAAACTTCCTCCTATTATAAAGAATTATATAATAGAAAATAAACTTTTCTAAAAATTCAACTTAAATTTTAAATTCTCTTTTAATGTTATTTATAAAAAAATAAATAAAAATTTAAACTGTATAAATATAATAAAAAAAGCCCTTAGGCTTTTTTTATTCTACAGACATTATAAAATAGTATAATGGTTGTTTTCCATTATAACATTGAATATCTAAATCCTCATATTTTGTTTCTAATTCTTCTATAAACTCTTCTACTTTTTCTTCATCACAATCTTTTCCATAGAATATACTTATAAGTTCGCTGTCTTCATCTATCATTTCTTCTAAAACAGCTTTTGAAACTTCAAAAATGTCTTTTCCTACTTCAGAAATTTTATTTTCTACTAAGCCTAATATGTCATTTTCTTTAATTATTTTTCCATCCATTTCTGTATCTCTAACTGCATATGTTATAGATCCTGTAGTTACTGCCTTTATAGCTTCATTCATATTATCTTCATTTTCTTTTGATTCCGCTTCTGGATTAAACATTGTTATGCTTGTTATACCTTGTGGTATAGTTTTAGTAGGTATAACTATTATATTTTTTTCTGACAACTCTGCCGCCTGTGTTGCTGCCATTATTATATTTTTATTATTTGGCAAAATAAATACATTTTCTGCATTTATTTTGTTTATAGCTTTAACTATGTCCTCTGTACTTGGGTTCATAGTTTGACCGCCTTCTATGACTTCATCTACACCTAAGTCTTTAAATATTTCTGTTATACCTTCTCCTAATGCTACAGATATAAAACCATATTTCTTTAATTCACTTTCCTCTTTTTCAGCTTTATCCTCTTCACCATTCATATCTATTATATGTTTATGTTGTTCTCTCATATTATCTATTTTTATTTTAGAAAGAGGTCCAAGTTTTATGGCTTTAGATAGTATATCCCCTGGATCATTTGTATGAATGTGAACTTTTACTAAACCATCTGCAGCTACTACTATCATAGAATCCCCTAGAGGTTCTAATTGAGATTTAAATTTATCAACATCTACATTCTCTGCCATAACAAAGAATTCTGTACAGTATCCAAATTCTATATCTTCCTCATATTCTTCAATTTTAGTACTAATATTAGAAGCTTTATTTTCTCCGGCCATTTCCACTTCTAATTCCTTATCTAAAGCTTCTAACATTCCTTGTAATATTATTAATAATCCTTGACCACCTGCATCTACTACTTTTGCTTTCTTTAATACAGGAAGCATATCTGGAGTCTTATTTAATACTACTTCACTATGTTCACACACTTCTTTAAGCAAAGAAGTCACATCTTCCTTTTCGCTTTTTATAGCGCTTTCTCCTGCAGCTCTTATAATTGTTAATATAGTTCCCTCTGTAGGTCTCATTACAGCTTTATAAGCAGACTTTGATCCTTCTAAAAGTGCATTTGCAAACTCTCTTGCATCCACTTCATCTTTATCTTCTAATCCCTTAGATATTCCTCTAAATATTTGAGATAATATAACTCCTGAATTACCTCTAGCTCCCATAAGTGCTCCCTTAGCTACTTTTTTAGCTAGTTCTCCTATAGGTTCGTTTTTTAAACCTTCTATTTCTTTTACCGCAGATCTAAAGGTCATAGACATATTTGTTCCTGTATCACCATCTGGTACTGGGAAAACATTTAAAGAATTTACGAACTCTTTTTTTTCCTCTAATTTGTTACTCCCATTCACTACCATATTGTAAAAATCTGTACCTTTTATTTTCATGTGTTCCATTTATGACTTACCTCCTAAACTCTAACGCCCTGGACATTTACAGTAATACTGGAAACTTTAAGTCCTGTATAGTTTTCTAAGTTATATCTTATCTTTTGTATAATATTGTTAGCTATTACAGATATTTTAGTTCCATATTCCACTATTATATATAATTCTATATTTAACTTACCTTCGACAGCACGAATCTTAACACCTCTATTAAAGCTTTCCCCTTTAATAAGTTCCCAAAGTCCATCAGTTGCATTTTTAGATGCCATTCCTACTACACCATAGCATTCCATTGTAGAGACACCCACAATATTAGCAACTACATCTTCAGCATAATCTATATGTCCATATTCATTAGTTAACTTTCCTATCATGAAAGAAACCTCCTTATATCATATCATATAGTTTATTTTATATTAAATAAAGGATTTATTCAAGGAAATATATTATTATTAATGCTTTTTTTGCTATATTCCAAACTATTTACTTGCACACATCATATATTTTGTGGTAAAATTATTAATGTTTGAATTGAGAAGTATCAACTTCACAATTTTAGGGAGGTGTTTTAAAATGTCAAGAAAATGTGAAATATGCGGTAAAGGCGTTGTTTACGGTGTTCAATACAGCCATTCACATCGTCAATCTAAAAGATCCTTTGCTCCTAACATAAAGAGAGTTAAAGCAATAGTTAATGGAACTCCTAAAAGAGTTCATGTTTGTACTAGATGCCTACGTTCAGGAAAGGTACAACGTGCTATATAACACAAAAAATGCAGTTGTTTAAACAATTGCATTTTTTTTATTTTATGTTCTTATTTTTTAACTCTTTTTATCTTTTTTATTATATTTGATAAAAATTTGGGAAGCTTTATTGCAACTATTTTCATATAATACACCTCTACACAAATTAATTCTCTAATATATTTTATCAATAAATAAAAACTGTTGTGGAATTTAACAACTATATAATAAAATGTATATCATTATGAATTATTGTTTTACATTGATTTATCTGCATTTATTAATTATCCACCAGCCTATATATATAAGTCCAAATCCTACCGCTAAAAGCCATCCCCATATAGGCACTATAATAGTAACAACTATTCCAAGTCCAATAGATCCAACTATAATTCCTAATTTTTTGTTACTTTTTCTTCCCATATATATGCCCTCCTATAGCTTATATACTATAGTATGCAAGCGTATTTAAATATGTGAACATAAAAACTTAAACTTCCTTTTAAACTTTTTAATCTTTAAAATAAAAAATAGATTTAATTTTAACCCGTAAATATAAGAATACATTCTTAAGACAATTCCATACAACTCAAGTAGCTCTAAATTTGACTCCATTAAAAATTTGCTACCCAGCAGAGGCAACCTCCTCTGGCTTTGCTGGTGACTCCTCACGTCCTGTGAGGAATTACGCAAATTTTTAATTACATCAAATTAAGAGCTACTAAAGCTTATTCATATGCTTATTACATGTATTTCTTATATTTATTCTGTTAAAATTAAATCTATTTTTCTGTTGAACTGAACCCTTGCATAGCTAAAGTTGTAAATTTCTTAGCTATTTGCATTTAAATCTATATTTTATACGCTGAACTATATGATATTGAATTGCATAGACATATTCTCATCCATGCTTACATTTTACAATCTACTCATATTAAAATTTTTTCTATTATTAAAATTCAAGAAATCATTGCCCCATAAGTTAAACAATATTTACTTATACTTTTAAAAGCCGGTATCACTACTTATAATTATAATTAATATTCCATTTTTAATTTGTATGTGTAATTCTTTATCTGTAAACTCATTAGATGTAGTTAGAGTGTCTCCCATTTTTAATGTATAGTTTTCTAATGGAAATTTTGCATTAGAAAGGGTAACTCCTTCTACATTTGATCCATAAGCCTGCAGTGAAAAATATTCTGATTTTCTAGGTTCTAATGAAATGTCTTTATCTGTTAAAAATACTTCATTATTTTCATCCCTTATGTAACCTTTTATATTATTTTTTAAGCATATATCCAAAAAACCTAAATTTCCTAATACATGATCTATTCTGTTACCTGTACATCCTAAAAAAGCTACAGTATCTGATTTAAGTTCTATAGCTTTATTTAAAGCTAACAAACCATCTGTAAAATCTTTTTCTTTTGGATATTTGTCCATATTTACTCCCTTTTTCTTAAAATAAGAAAAGGCTTTTTTATCTATGGAATCCATATCCCCTAGTATAAAATCAGGTGTTATATCATATTCATAAAGACAATTAGCACCACTATCTGCACATATTATATAAGATGAATCTTTCATTTCTTCTTGCAAAAGGTTTTCAGAAGGTGCCTTTCCACCACATATTACTATGGATTTCATTATTATAGTGCCTCTCTTAATAGATTTATATTTTTTTCTATTTCTCCATCTTTAAACACTGCTGAGCCTGCTACTAAAAGATTAGCGCCAAAATCTGCTACTTCTTTTATATTATCTTTAGTAACACCACCATCTACTTCTATTATTAAATCTTTATTATATTTTTCACTTAAAAGCTTAACTTCTTTTACTTTTTCTGAAGCATATTTAATATACTTTTGTCCTCCAAAGCCTGGATTTACAGACATAATAAGCACCATATCTAAAGAAGGTATTAAATCCTTTATACAGCTTACAGGAGTGCCTGGATTTAAAGCCACTGCTGCCTTTACTCCAAAACTTTTTATGTAATTTATTGTTCTGTCTATATGTTTATCCGCCTCATAATGAACTGATATTATATCCGCTCCTGCTTTTGCGAAATCTTCTATATATTTAGAAGGTTCTTCTATCATAAGATGCACATCAAATGGTTTATTTGTTAGTTTTCTTATACTCTTAATTATTGGAATTCCAAAAGAAATATTAGGAACAAATCTACCATCCATTACATCTATATGTATAACATCTGCCCCATATTTGTCTAATTTTTTTATATCCTCTCCTAGTTTAGAAAAGTCTGCTGAAAGTATTGATGGTGCTATTTTTACCATTTTTTCTTCCTCCTATTCATAATTTCTTCTAAAGTTTTTATATAAAAATTATATCTATCTTTGTGTATATGTCCTTCTTCTACTGCCTTTTTAATTGCACAATTAGGTTCTTTATAATGAAGACAACCTGTAAATTTGCATTTTCCTATAACATCATGAAATTCTGGAATGCAATACAATAAATCTTCTTTTTCCATAAAGCTTATATCTAAAGAAGAAAATCCGGGAGTATCTACTAATAGTCCTTCATCTACATATATAAGTTCGCTATGGCGAGTAGTATGTTTTCCTCTTCCTAATTTTTCACTTATATCTCCTGTCATCATAGCATCTTTACCTATAATCTTATTTAACATGGTAGATTTACCTACACCTGATGGGCCACAAAATACAGTTACATTATTCTTTATTATTTTTTTAATTGTATCCATATTTTCCTCTTCTTTAGCCTTTAAAAATATTATATCATAGCCTGATTTATCTATCATAGAAATAATATCTTCATAGTCTTCTTTATTCACTAAATCCATTTTATTAAAACACACTATAGCTTTTAAATTATTGTATTCACATAGAAGCAAAAATTTATTTAAAAGATCTATATTTATGTCAGGATTTTTAAAAGCAAACACTACTAAAGCTTGAGTTACATTGGCAACAGCTGGTCTAAATAATTCACTTTTTCTTTCATATATCTTTTCTATGGCACCTTTATTATTTTTATCTATGCTTATTTCTACATAATCACCAATCATAGGGGTAAGTTCAGTATGCCTGAACTTACCCCTTGCCTTACATTCTATGATTTCTTCACTATTGTCTATCTTGATATAATAAAATCCACCTATACCTTTTATTATAGTTCCCTTCATAATACCTCCAAAAATTAACTTGTATCATCCTAATTATTTATTCTTTCCTGATTGAGTTCCACTACCGCCAGATCCACCACCAGATCCGCTTCCTGATCCACCACCAGATCCGCTTCCTGATCCACCACCAGATCCGCTTCCTGATCCACCACCAGATCCACTTCCTGATCCACCGCCAGATCCGCTTCCTGATCCACCACCAGATCCACTTCCTGATCCATTATCCGATCCATTATCTGAATCATTATCTCCTGAATTGTTATTATCTCCTGAATTATTATCATTATCTGGTTTTGGGTCTGGTTTTGGGTCTGGTTTTACTTCTGGTTTTTTGTATTTATAATAAGATATACTTACAGAAGAACCCTGTTTTATACTTTGGCCTGCACCTATACTTTGTGATGCTACCTGGCCATCTAAAGATTGATCCTCCGTAATAATAGCCTTTGAGCTTCCCATGGATAATCCTGCATTTGCTAAAGCATTTTGTGCTGCATCTATAGATTTTCCTATTAAGTTTGGTACTGTTGAGTATTTAATTTCTGGACCGTTACTTATAACTAAACTAATTTCTTCTCCTTCTTTTAATTCTGCATCTACATCTGGAGTTTGACTTATTACTTTTCCAGCAGCTACATTGTCATTAAATTCATATTTTACATTTCCTACTTTTAATTTAAGATCTTGTATAGCTTTTTTAGCAGCATCTAATTCCATTCCCTTTAAATTAGGTACAACTACTACATTTCCTGAACTTATACTAACTCTTACTTCGGAATTTTCCGCTACCTTTTCACCGGATTTTGGATAAGATTCTATTATAGTTCCTTCTTTTTTATCACTTTTAACCTTTTGAGCTACTACTAATTTTAATTTTTTCTCACCTAATACCTTTTGAGCTTCCTCTTTAGTAAGTCCTACTACATTAGGTACTTCTACTTTTTCGCCTCCTGCCTTATTAAAAGCTAAATATGCAGAAACAGATCCTACAACTAGAAATAAAACTATCATAGCTATTCCTAATATTAATTTTTTATTTGTTTTTCCCTTACTGCTTCTTTTCTTTTTCTCCTCTATTTCATCCTCTTCATCGTCATCTTCATAATCATCATCTTCATATTCGTCATCATCTTCATAATCATCATTTTGAGCCATTTCTTTTATTTTATCATTTATAACTGCAGTATCCATTACTCTAGTAACATCATTTTCTGATATATTACTAGATCCATTTAATATATTCTCATTATTTTCTATTCTTGCTAAATCCTCTTCTAAATCTTTTATAGTTTGATATCTCTTCACAGGATTTTTCTCTAAACACTTTAATACTGCACTATTTAAACTTTCTGGAATTTTATCATCTATTTCTCTTGGTGATACTACTTCGTTTTGTATATGCTTTACTGCTACAGATACTGGACTTTCTCCATCAAAAGGAACTTTTCCTACAAGCATTTCATACATTACTACACCTAAAGAATATATATCTGTTCTTGAATCTACAAAACTTCCTTTAGCTTGTTCTGGTGAAAAATAGTGAGCTGAACCCATTACTTTGCTAGAGTTAGTTATAGTAGCTGAATTTGAAGCCTTTGCTATACCAAAATCTGTAACTTTAATAATTCCTTCTTTTGTTACTAGTATATTGTGCGGCTTTATGTCTCTATGTATAATATTGTTTTTATGAGCACAAACCAAAGCACTAGCTATTTGTTTTGATATTCTAACCGTTTCCTTAGATTCTATTTTTCCTTTCTCTACTATCAGTTCTTTTAAAGTTTTACCATCTACATATTCCATAACTATATAATGTATATTATTTTCTGAACCTACATCATAAATATTTACTATATTATTATCTGATAAACTTGCTACTGAGGTTGCTTCCCTTTTAAATTTTTCTACAAATTCTTTATCATTGCAAAATTGATCCTTTAATATTTTTATTGCAACAAACCTATTTAGATAATGGCATTTAGCTTTGTAAACTATAGCCATTCCACCTTCTCCAACTTTCTCAAGAAGTTCATATCTATTACCCAATTTGGTTCCTATCATATTCACACTCTCCTTCAAACAAAATAACGGATATGTTATCTTTACCACCCTTTAACTTACTGAGTTCCACTAATTGCTTACAGGTTTCTTCATTATTTTTTTCATTTCTTAGTAATATATCATACATTTCTTGTTCACTAACATAATTAGTTAATCCATCTGTAGCAAGCAAAACCTTGCAAACTTCATCTAAATTTACTTTAAAAGTATCTATCTTTACAGATAAATCTGTGCCTAATGCCCTAGTAATAACATTTTTATTAGGGTGAGTGTTTGCTTCTTCTTTTGTTATTGTTCCTTCATCCAATAATTGTTGTACATAAGAATGATCCTTTGTTATTTTCTTAACCCCACCCTTGGCTAATATATAACAAGAACTATCTCCAACATTAGCTACAATCATGTTTTTATTATTATCTAATATACAACAAGTTATGGTAGTTCCCATTCCTTTGAATTTTTCCTTTTCTTTTGCATAGTTATAAATCTTTGTATTGGCATATTCTATAGCGTCTATAAGTAAAGTTTTCATATCTTTTAAGTCTTCATAATATTTTATATAGTCTATAGTTTCTTCTACTGCTAATTTGCTAGCCACTTCTCCTGCATTGTGGCCTCCCATTCCGTCTGCTACTATATATATTTTAAATCGCTCTCCATAATAATAATCTACAAAGTCTTCATTTATCTCTCTAACATTACCTATATCAGATAGTATCCCCAACATATTATCCACCCCTTTCCTTTATTTTGAAACATAACTTCTTCTTAGCTGTCCACATGCAGCATTTATATCTGCTCCCATTTCTCTTCTTATAGTTGTTTCTACCCCATTTTCTTTCAAAATACTTCCAAAGGATCCTATATTCTTTGATGTAGACTTTTTATAGCTATTTTCCTTTATTTCATTTACAGGGATTAAGTTAACGTGGCAAAGTTTTCCTTTTAATAATTCACCTAATTTTTTAGCCTCTTTTATAGAATCGTTTTTACCTTTTACCAATGCATATTCAAAAGTTATTCTTCTATTAGTTTTATCTATATAATAATCACAAGCTTCCATAAGATCTTTTATTGAATATTTATTAGCTATAGGCATCATTTCTTTTCTTAATAAATCCTCTGGTGCATGCAAAGATATGGCCAAAGTTATATTATATTCTTTATCTGCCAATTCTTTTATTTTGGGTACTATACCACAAGTAGATAGGGTTATATGTCTTTGTCCTATATTTAAAGTAGTATCTGATGTAACTAAATCTAAAAATTTAGTTACATTTTCAAAATTATCTAAAGGTTCCCCACTCCCCATTAAAACCACATTAGAAATTCTTTCACCTATTTCTTTTTGAGCTACTAATATTTGAGATAATATTTCTCCACTAGTTAAATTTCTTATAACACCATCTAAAGTGGATGCACAAAATTTGCATCCCATCCTGCATCCAACTTGAGTTGATACACAAATAGAGTTACCATGTTTATATTTCATAACTACAGATTCTATTATGTTACCATCCTTGTACTCAAATAAAAATTTATAGGTGTTATTGTCCTGTGATACTAATTTTTTAATTATTTTTGGTACACCAATATAAAAATTATCAGAAAGTAGCCCTTTAGTTTTTTCAGGTATATTTTTCATATCATTAAATTCAAAAATAAATTTATCATAAATCCAATTGAAAATTTGTTTTGCTCTAAAAGCTTTTTCTTCTTTAGAAATTAACCACTCTTTTAATTCTTCTAATTTAAAATCTAATATGTTTTCCATTTTAGCACCTACTAACACTTCTTCAATTTAGCTATAAAAAAACCGTCCATTTTATCATTAGGTAATATGGATACAAATCCTTCTTTATGATATATTATATTATCTAAATTACCATAATATAATGGTTCTATTTTAAAATTTTTATGTTTCTTTAAAAACCAATTTATATTTTCTTCATTTTCTTCCTTATTTAAAGTACAGGTAGAATATAAAAATACACCACCTTTTTTCAAATAAGACGCCCCATTATTAATTATCTTTTTTTGTATATCTATAATATTTTTAATTTCTTTCTCATTTTTGGTCCATTTTATTTCTGGTTTCTTTCTTATTATACCTAATCCAGAACAAGGTACATCCATAAGTACCCTATGAGCCTTTTCTTTTAGTTCCTTATTGAAAATAGATGCATCACCTACATAAGCTTCTATATTTTTTATACCCAATCTTTTTGCATTCTCTTCTATTAATGATAGCTTATTTTGATGTATATCATAAGCAAATACTTTACTTTTATTATTCATAATTTCTGAAATATGTGTAGTTTTACCTCCTGGGGCACTACATAAATCTAAAACTACATTTTCCTCAGTAAGTTCCATAGAAGGTGCTACAAGCATTGCGCTCTCATCCTGTACGGTTATATCTCCTCTTATAAACAAAGGATTTTTTTCTATATTTTTACCTTTAATTATTTGTATAGCCTCAGGACATATATATCCTTCCTCTATATTATATCCACATTCACTTAATTTTTCGAAAGCTTCATCATAATCTATTTTTAGATTATTTACCCTAACAGTTATATTAGGTCTTTCATTCAACCCTTTTAATATTTTTTCTGCTATTTCTATACCATATTGGCTTATAAACATTTTTACAAGCCACTTAGGATAGGAATATATAAAACTTAATTTTTCTAAGTTGTTTCTGTGGTCATAAAACTTTTTATTTTTACAAGTTCTTATATAATTTCTTAAAACTCCATTTACTAACTTTGAATATTTTATAGATATTTTTTTGGACATTTCTACTGCTTCATTAACTGCAGCAAAAGAAGGTATTTTGTCCAAATATCTTATTTGATATATAGTTATCCTTAATATATTAACTATATTTTTATCCATAGTTTTTATAGGATTTCTTAAATAGCTTTGTATTATAATATCTAAAGTTTCCTTATATTTTAATGTTCCATAAACTATTTCAGTAATTAAAGCCTTATCATTATCTTTTAAATTACTTTTATTTAGTCTCTTATTTAAAACTATATTTGAATAAGCCCCTTCATATAATACAGCTTTTAATACATCCAAAGCTACTTCTCTTGCATTATCCATTATATCCTTAAACCTTTCTCTTAGTCATTTCGTCTATTACTTAAAACTATAAGTCTTAATAATTGTGAGATAGCAGTTAATGCTGCTGCTACATATGTCATAGCTGCTGCACTCAACACTTTTTTTGCTCCATTTACTTCTTCCTTATATAGTATACCTTTGTTTTCTAATAAAACCAGTGCTCTTTTTGAAGCATCAAATTCTACAGGTAATGTTATAAGTTGAAATAAAACTACTGCTGAAAAAAGAATTATCCCTATTCTTGTAAGACTTGCTGAGCTCATTAGTATCCCTATAAAAAACAATACCCATGAAGCTTGAGAACTAATATTTACTATAGGAACTATAGTATTTCTTATTACAAGTGGAGAATAACTTTCTAAATGCTGTATAGCATGCCCTGTTTCATGAGCTGCTACCCCAATAGATGCCACAGACTTTCCATAATATACATCTTTTGAAAGTCTCATAACTTTTTTACTAGGATCATAATGATCAGAAAGTTTTCCTGGTATAAGCTCTATAGGTACATTATAAAGTCCTTTAGAATCTAAAAGCATTCTAGCCACTTCTGCTCCTGTATATCCTTTAGCTGTTGAAACTCTTGAGTATCTATCAAAAGATGAAGATACTTTTAATTGAGCCCATGCAGCTATAATCATAGCAGGAATCAATATCAAAAATGTACTATCATAATAAAACATATATCATCTTTAGCAGAAAGAAAGTATTATATAAATACTTATCTACTAAAGTTCACCTCCTTTTATTTCATTATGTTTAATAAATTTTATATTTTATAAATATTACTAAACATTCTAAACACACTAAAAAATTATTTTAGCATTCTTCTAGTACTAGACCCTCTTCTATAGTATGTCCTTTTATATATTCTTCTACTTTCATAGGTTTTTTCCCAGGAAATTGTACGGTTGTTATAGATAAAACTCCATCTCCAGTAGCTACTTTTATACCTTCTTTTGATACATTTAATATAGTACCCGGATTTTTATTTGAGTTTTCTTTTAATATTCTACTACTATAAATTTTCATAATTTCATTTTTATATTGAGTATATGCAACTGGCCATGGATTTAAACCTCTTATAAGTAAATTTATTTCTTTAGAAGTTTTACTCCAATCTATTTTAGCCATTTGTTTATTTAACATAGATGCATATATAATATTTTCACTCTTTTGTTTTTCTCTTTCTATAGTTCCTTCTTTTAGTCCATTTATAGTAGATACTAGAAGTTCAGCCCCAGTTTCCATTAATATATCATGAAGTTCACCTGCTGTCATATTCTCTTCTATCTTAACTTTATTCTTTAAAAGCATATCTCCTGTGTCCAGACCTTCATCCATGAACATAGTGGTATTTCCTGATTCCTCTTCTCCCTTTATTATTGCCCAGTTTATAGGAGCTGCTCCTCTATATTTAGGAAGTAGGGAAGCATGCAAATTAATGCATCCATATTTTGGTATATCTAAAACTTCCTTTGATAATATTTGTCCAAAAGCTACTACTATTATAAAATCTGGATCTATTTCTTTCAACTTTTTTATACAAATTTCATCATTTTTTAATTTTGTTGGCTGATATACCTCTATATTATTTTCTAAAGCTACTTCTTTAACCGCTGACATAGCTAATTTTTTTCCTCGTCCTTTTGGTCTATCTGGTTGTGTAAATACTGCTTTTACACTAAATTCTTCTATTAATTTCTTCAAAGATTGTACTGCAAAATCTGGAGTACCCATGAAAACTATAGTTGTATCTTTCAAATTAAATTTCTCCTTCCTAGTTATTTATTACTTTATCTACAAATAAAATTCCATCTAAATGATCTATTTCATGACAAAATGCTCTAGCTAAAAATCCTTCTCCTTCTAATACTATTTCTTCTCCTTTTTCATTTAAAGCTTTAACTTTAACTTTATATGGTCTTTCTACTTCTCCTTGTTCTCCTGGAACACTTAAACATCCTTCTACATCTGTTTCGTTTCCTTCTGTTTCTATTATTTCTGGGTTTATAAGTTTTATTAATCCCTCTCCTACATCTATAACTACAACTCTTTTTAATATTCCTACTTGTGGTGCTGCAAGTCCTACACCATCTGCACTATACATAGTTTCTGCCATATCCTCTAAAAGAGTTAAAATTCTATCATCAATCTTTTCTATCTTCCTACTTTTTTTTCTTAATAAGTCATCTCCATATTTTCTTATATTTCTTATTGCCATTTTTACGACCTCCTAAAATTTAAAAATTATAACAAACTGTTAGGATTTACATCTATACTTACTCTTATATCATTATAAACTTGTTCTAGTGAAGTATAAACTATTTTTTGTATTTCTTTCATTATATCTCCCGTCACATTTCCTTTTAATATTATTTGCCATCTATACATCTCTTTTATTTTAGATAATGGACTAGGACAAGGTCCTAACATATTCAAGTTATCATATTTAGATAAAATATTCTTTAATATTATACCAATTTTATGTGTATTTTTTATTAACTTATTCTCATATTTACTACTTAAATTTATAAGCAATATTTTTGAAAAAGGAGGATAATTCATATCTTCTCTTATTTTTATCTCCTTACTATAGAAACCTTCATAGTCACCTTTAGCTGCAGAAATTATACTGTAATTTTCTGGATTATAGCTTTGTATTAAAACTTTTCCTTCTTTTTTTCCTCTTCCTGCTCTTCCTGAAACTTGAGTTATAAGTTGAAATGTTCTCTCTCCTGACCTATAGTCTGGTAAATTTAAAGACATATCTGCTGCTAAAACTCCAACTAAAGTTACATTTTCAAAATCTAATCCCTTTGCTATCATTTGAGTACCTATTAATATATCTGCTTCACCATTTTTAAATGTATTATATATATGCTCATAAGCATCCTTAGTTCTTGTAGTATCCAGATCCATTCTTAAAGTTCTAACTTTAGGAAAATATTTCTTTATAGCCTTTTCTACTTTTTCTGTACCCACTCCAAAATATTTTACATACTTGCTATTGCATTTAGGACATTGTTTTGGTATTTTCATATTCGCTCCACAATAATGGCATTTTAAACTACTATCCCTATTATGATAGGTTAAAGAAATATCACAATTTTTACATTTAAAAACATAACCACACTCTCTACAGGATACGAATGTAGAAAACCCTCTTCTATTTAAAAATAATATTATTTGTTCCCTTCTTTGCAATCTTATACTTATATCTTCAAATAGTTCCCTACTAAATATAGATTTATTGCCAAGCATGAGTTCTTCTCTCATATCAACTATCTTAACCTCTGGCATAGCTGCCCCTTTTATTCTTTCTTTTATAGTAATTAAATCTATTATATTATTTTTACTTCTATAATAAGTTTCTAAAGATGGGGTAGCAGATCCTAAAATAACTTTACATCCTTCATTTATGCACCTAAGTTCCGCTATCTCTCTAGCATTATATTTAGGATTACTATCAGATTTATAGCTACTTTCGTGTTCTTCATCTATTATTATAGCGCCTAAATTTTTGAAAGGTAAGAATACTGCTGATCTTGCTCCTATAGCAACTTTAACTTCCCCTCTTTTTACTCTCACCCACTCATCAAATCTTTCACCATCAGAAAGCTTACTATGAAACACAGCTATATTTTTTCCGAATCTACCTTTAAATCTTTCAACCATTTGAGGAGTCAATGATATTTCTGGTACTAAAATTATAGAATCTTTATCCTTTTCCATTAATTTTTTTACTAAATGCATGTATATTTCTGTTTTTCCACTACCTGTAACACCATGTATTAAAAACAATTTTCTATTAGAATTTAAAATTCTATAAAGAGTTAAACTTTGATCCTCATTTAATACTTTTTCTTCATAATCCCCATATAGTTTTTCATTATATCTATTTACCACTTGATTTTTTTGAATTAAGAATCCATGTTTTATTAATGTATTTATGGAGGATAGAGAAAATCCAAATTTCTTATTCAATATATTTTTATTATAAACTCCGTCATTTAATTTTACAAAGTTATGTATTTGCTCATAATTCTCTTTTAAATATTTTCCTTCTAAATCTTTATATACAAATATAAAATTCTCTTTTTTCTCTTTATTTCCTTTTGTAATCCCTGGTGGTATTAGTACTTTTATGGCCTCTAAATATGTACAAAGATATCGCTCCCTCATTTGGCTTATAAGTTTTACTCTATTTAAATCTAATAAAGGATTTTCTTCACATATATTGCTTATAGCTTTTATAGAAACCTGTTCTTTACAATTTTCATATAAATCTAATACAAATCCATCTATTTTTTTATTTCCTTTACCAAAGGGCACCTTTACTCTATGTCCTATTTTAATTTTTTTATTTAGTTCTTCTGGAATAGCATAAGTAAATAATTTATCTAATTTTATAGAGGAATTATTTACTATAATACCTGCATATTTAAACACTTTATCACCTTTTTCAGGGAATTTATTTTATCCAATGACTACCTGCTAATATTCCCATCTTCTTTAAATTGGGAGTAAAAAGCAACTAAGTTCCTAGATAAGCATTTTCTAAGCTTAAGTGGAAGTAAAAAACTCTCTCTGAAGCTAAGAATTCTGTTTATCCTGTGAATAATTATTTTAAAGCACAATATATAGTTAAAACAATATATTGCTTCTAAGTTTTCTATTTATTTACTAAATAAAAGAGGCTTAACTTATAAGGTTACTGCCTCTTTTTTATTTTAATATTATTTTTTATTTTAATATTGTATCAAATATCTCTTTGGCTATTTCTCTTTTAGACATTCTTTCTAAATTTTTAATATATCCATCTTTAGATATTATTGTAACCAAGTTATCATCTGATGCAAAGCCTGTTTCCTTTGATAGTATATTATTTGCTACTATAAAGTCCAGATTTTTTCTCTCCAATTTGGATTTAGCATTATCTAAAAGATCTCTGCTTTCTGCTGCAAAGCCTACCAATATTTGATCCTCTTTTATAAGTCCTAATTCTTTTAAAATATCTTTATCTCTTATTAGTTCTAAATTTAAATCATCACCAATTTTTTTTATCTTATGTTCTTTATATTCTTTTGGTTTATAATCTGCAACAGCAGCTGATTTTATAATTATATGCTGATTTTTAAAATTTTCCTTAACAGCATTAAGCATTTCTTCATTTGTATTAATTTTTATTATGTCCACTCCTAAAGGTGCTTTTAGTTTAGTAGGACCAGATACTAGTGTAACTTTTGCTCCCCTATCCCTAGCTTCCTTTGCTATAGAGTATCCCATTTTTCCAGAAGATCTATTAGTTATATATCTAACTGGATCTATATGGGCTAATGTAGGACCTGCAGTAACTAACACATTTTTACCTTGTAAATCCTTTATAGGATAAAGCATACTATCTACTATTTCTACTATATCTTCTGTATCTGCTAGTTTGCCTTCTCCTACATCTCCACAAGCTAATCTTCCTGATGTAGGTTCTATAAATTTATATCCAAGTTTTCTTAATTTTTCAATGTTATTTTGGACTATAGGATTATTATACATGTTAGTATTCATAGCTGGTGCAAATACTACAGGGCAAGTAGCTGCCATTATTGTAGTAGACAACATATCATCAGCTATACCATTTGCTACTTTGCCTATAATATTAGCTGTAGCAGGAGCTACCAATATAATATCTGCCTTTTTAGCTAAGGATATATGTTGTATTTCAAAAGCCTTAGGTTCTTCAAACATATCTTTTGAAACCATATTTCCACTTAAACTTTGAAAAGGTAGAGGCTGTATAAATTTTAGAGCAGACTTTGTCATTATTACATTTATATCATAATTTAACTTTTTTAATTTGCTCACAATATCTAAAGCCTTATAACTAGCGATTCCTCCTGTTACCCCTAATACTACACATTTTTTATTCATTTTATTTTATTCCTTCTTTGATTGTTTTATATGTTATCTTTCCTTCATGTATTTCGTTTATTGCCACTGTAACAGGTTTAGTTGAATCTATATCTACAAGTGGTTTTGCTCCATCTATTAATTGTCTTGATCTTTTAGATGTTATAGTTACTAATGAATATCTGTCGTTAACCTTTTCTAATAAATTTACTATTGATGGATTAATCATAGAATTGCTCATGAATAAATTCCTCCTTAGATGCTAATATTGTATCTTTCATTCTATCAACTCTGCAGCTTTCTGCTAGTATAATGCTTCTTACTTTATTAACTGCATCTTCTACCACATCATTTACTACTGCATAATTATATTTTGATACATAGTTTATTTCTTTGTAAGCAGCCTTAAATCTTATCATTAAAGTTTCTGCTGTTTCACTGCCTCTATTTATTATTCTATTTTTTAATTCTTCCATAGAAGGAGGCAATACAAATATAAATATTCCTTCTGGATAAGTTTCTTTTACTTTTAAAGCCCCTTGAATATCTATTTCTAATATTACATTATTACCATTATTAATCTTTTCTAAAACACTAGATTTTGGAGTTCCATATAAATTTTGATGAACTTTTGCATATTCTAAAAAATCATCTTTTTTTATTCTTTCATTAAATTCATCTTCATTTAAGAAAAAATAATGTACTCCATTTTCCTCTCCTTTTCTCGGAGATCTAGTAGTTGCAGAAACGGATACCCATAGGTCTTCTTTTTTTAAAAGTTCTTTACATATAGTTCCTTTCCCTGCACCAGATGGTCCAGAAATAACTATAAGAAGTCCTTTTTGGGCCATTATTCTTCTCCCTCATTTATATCTTCTTCTTCTGCTTTGGAAGCTAATCTGTGAGCTACTGTTTCTGGTTGAACTGCTGATAAAATAACATGATCACTATCAGTTATTATAACCGCTCTTGTTCTTCTTCCATAAGTTGCATCTATAAGCATACATCTGTCTCTTGCTTCTTGTATTATTCTTTTTATAGGTGCTGATTCTGGACTTACTATTGCAACTAACCTATTAGCTGATACTATATTACCAAATCCTATATTTATTAATTTTATTGCCATTAAAAATCCTCCTAATTATTCTATATTTTGAATTTGCTCTCTAATTTTTTCTATATAATTTTTTATATTTAATACCAAATTAACTACTTCAAGATCTGTAGACTTAGAAGCTATAGTGTTTGCTTCTCTATTCATTTCCTGAACTATGAAATCTAATTTTCTTCCTACAGGTTCTTTTAAATTAAGGGTTTCTAATATTTGATTGATATGACTGTTTAATCTAACTATTTCTTCATCTACAGAAGATTTATCAACAAATAATGCCACTTCCATAGCTATTCTATTTTCATCAATTTCTGATTGAGATAAAAGTTCACTTACTCTTTCATGAATTTTTTTATTATATTCACTCACTACTTTTGGTGCCTTTTCTTCTATTCTATCAACCATTTTTTTTATTTCAGCACACTTTATATTTATGTCTTTATATAATTTACTGCCCTCCCTTTCTCTCATAGATACCAGAGCATCTACTGCTTCTTTTAAAGGAACATTTAAACTTTTCCAAACTTCCTCTAAATCTTCTTCCTTTTGTTTTACAGTTATTACTTCTGGAAATCTTCCTATTAAAGATACTGATATGTCATTTTTAACATCATATCTTTCACTTATTTTTTTTAAGCATTCATAATAATTATCTGATAAGGTTTCGTTGTATATAAGTTCTACATCATCTTTATCATATGTATTTACTGTTATATAAACATCAATTTTACCTCTATGTACTTTTTCTTGTATTACAGTTCTCATTCTTTCTTCTAAAGCCATAAATGCTTTAGGCATTCTTATGTTTATATCACAATATCTGTGGTTTACACTTTTCATTTCTACAGTAAAACTTTTTTTACACTGCTCTAAAAAACCTCTACCAAAACCCGTCATACTTTTAACCATATTCTTCATCCTTCCACAAACAGCCAGATATGATAATTATACATAAACTAAAGGATACTTACAACATAATCTCTATTTTACTTCAAAATACTCTGTTTTACAAATAAAATTATAACATAATTTATACTTTTTAAATTATTATAACACTATATTTTTATAATTATTAAAATAATTACAATTTTAATATATAAATTTATTTAGTAGTATACTTATATAAGCCGTCTTCAAAAATTTGTCTTATCTTTTCTACATCGTAATTTGATTTTGCTAAAGCCAAAGCTAATTTTATTCTTGCCTTCTGTCCTGGCAGACTATCTCCAAAGATTACTCCCATTTTTCTTAATTGTTTTCCTCCTCCTTCATATCCATAAGTATCTAATACTCTACCTTCATAACATCTAGAAACCATAACTACAGGAATATTTTTCTCTATTGCTCTTCTTATACCAGGTACCATATTAGGAGGCACATTTCCTCTTCCCATAGCCTCTATTACTAAACCTTTATAATCCTTATCTAAACAAAAGTCTATAAAACTTGAATCTATACCTGATACACATTTTATAAGTGCTACATTGCTTTCTATTTTATCTGTTTCTATATGTTGTTTCTTTAATTTTTCTCTATAAAATATTACCTGATTATTATCTACTATGCCTATAGGTCCAAATATAGGACTCTTAAAAGTATTTAATGCAGTAGAATTAGATTTTGTAACTTCACTGGCACAATTTAATTCATCATTTAAGCAAACTAATACACCTTTACCTACAGCCTCATTAGATATTGCTGTACAAATAGAAGCTGCCAAATTAGCGGGTCCATCATAACCCAACTCAGAACTACTTCTCATAGCACCTGTAACGATTACAGGTTTATCAGTTTTTATAGTTAAATCTAATAAATATGCTGTTTCTTCTAAAGAATCCGTACCATGAGTAACTACAACTCCACAAATATCTTTTCTTTCTAGTATATTATTTATATACTTTGACAAATCCATCATTTTTTCAGGAGTTATATAAGGGCTTGGATAATTAGAAAATTCATAATTTTCTATTTCAGCATATTCCTCTATACCTGTTACCATAGCCATAATTTCTTCCCCAGATAAACTCGGTACCGCAGCCTTTATCCTAGGATCTACTTTCATGGAAATAGTACCTCCATTAAAAATAACTGCTACTTTCTTCATATCTTTATAATTTCCCCCTATTCTATAGTATTACAAAGTTTTATTATTTAATGCCATAATAAATATATATTTAAAGTTTTTATTTTTAATATAAAATGTTCCAAAATTAATTATACATTTTTACACTTCATCTGTCACTAACTAAGAAAATTATGACTTAAAAGTTAGTTTACCTTCAGTATATTAAAAATGGGTATGGAATACCCAAAGCGGTAGCTCGCGGGTTTATATGGAATTTAATCCGAAGGATGCACTAGATTCTTTTTCTATAAGTTTTAACATTAAAAAAGTGATTATTACTGCATTTAAACTATGTCCTATATTTTTTTTGATTTTAAGATTTTGTTTTATCCATTTGAAAAAAAGTTCTATTTCCCAACGTTTTTTATAAAGCCATGCTATTTCCTCAATTAATAAATTAAATATATTAGTTACAAATGTTATTTCTCTATTTTAAGAATCTACAATTTTTAGGAACTGTTAGTTTTTCAATTATTGAATTATCATGATCTTTAGCATTAGTTACAAGTATTGATTTAGGAATACCAATTTCTAAATCAAATTTTATATGAACTTTGATTCCTGCTTTTCAAGCTTTATATTCTGCCCATTTGAAATAAGCTATGTATGTACTAATAGTTGAAGAATCTATAAGTTTTACAACACCAATTTTTTCTCATATATTTAACTGAAAAGCTTCTGGCTACGCCGATTATTATGAATAAAATTAATAGTTTTTTACATAGAAATACAAATTAATTACCATAGAAAGTCTACGACTGCGCTATCGCTTTTTTAGACATTTCCATATGGAATTTAGATATAATTTTAAAATTTGTAAATAACTTAACAGGAATATTATAATTATAGATTTTGCATAAAGAAGTGGAACAAAATTATCCTTTAGTGGGTTTTGTCTCTCGTCAAAAATTATAATAACATCTTTTAAAGGTATTAAAACAATAAATACTTTTAGATAAAATAGATATCTAAAAAAATAAAAAGAATACTTTATTTGTGAACTAATATTTAAGCGTAAAGTAAACAGGACATTTACTTAGCTCTGCTGCCACAGGACGTGGCATTAGAGCGTTAGCTTAAATATTAGGACACAAATATTAGTATCCTTTATTTTTATAGCTATCTATTGAACAAAAGTATTTATTGTTTTAATTCTTATCTGGTATCTTTCTTCTATACTCTGTAATCTAAGAAATCTAGGCTAGCTTCAGTATATTAAAAATTGGGATATGTGGCGTAAAAGGCATTCGAAAAAGCTTAGATATTCTTATTTGTTTTTTGAAAATATATTAGAAAAAACTGATTGTTTGAGCAAATAGCGAGTTATCATTTTTTTCAATATATTTTACAAAAAACAGATTAGAATATCTTAGTGAATTGAGTTGCCTTTATAGACACATATCCCTTTTTAATATACTGAAAGTAAACTAACTTTTAAGTCATAATTTACTTATAATATGATACAAATAAGCCCTCCATTACCTTCATTTATTATCTTTTGAAGAGTTTTCTGTATCTTAACCTGTACATCCTCTGGCATTCTATAAAGTTTATTTTGTAGTCCTTCTTTAACTAATACTTCTAAGGATTTACCAAACATATTACTTTGCCATATCTTTGATGGATCTGTTTCAAACTCTTCTAATAGAGATTTTAGCATTTCTTCGCTTTCCTTTTCTGTTCCCATTATTGGAGATACCTCTGTTTCAATATCAGCCCTTATAAAATGTAATGATGGTGCACTAGCCTTTAATTTAACTCCATATCTACTTCCCTGTTTTACTATCTCAGGCTCTTCTAATTTCATTTCTGTAAGCTGTGGTGCTACTAGACCATATCCTGTTTCTTTTACATCTTCTAGTGCCTCTGCTATTCTATCATATTCTATTTTGGCTTTATTCATAGTTTCAACTATTTTTAATAAATCATTTTCATTTTCTATTTCTCTATTACAAACCTCCCCTATTATTTTATAGAATAATCCTTCCTTTGGTCTTAAAGCTATTCTAGCTGTTCCTTCTCCCATATTCATCTCATTCAATGTTGAATTATCTAGGAATTCAAATTCATATAAATTTTCCATGGATTTTTTTATGTCCCGTACTTTATATATTTCTTTTGCCATATTTTTTACGACATTTATAAAATCGGCTTTCAACCAATGTTCTGGCTTTAACTCTTCTATCCAAGCTGGCATATCTATATTTACTTCTTTTATAGGGAATTCTTTAAGTACTCTTTGAAAAACATTAGTCATATCTTCTTCTTTCATATTTAAAATATCCATAGTTTGTACTGGTACATCATATTTTTCTTCTAAACTTTTTCTTAACTCTATAGTTTCTGGTTCATAAGGATGTGCTGAATTTAAAACTATTATAAAAGGTTTATTTATAGATTTTAATTCCTCTACAACCCTTTCTTCTACTTCTACATAGTTTTCTCTGTCTATATCTGTTATAGATCCATCTGTGGTAATTAAAAGTCCTATTGTAGAATGTTCATTTATAACCTTTTTTGTTCCGATTTCTGCTGCTTCTTCAAAAGGTATTTCATAATCATACCATGGTGTTGTAACCATTTTAGGCTTATCCTCTTCTTCCATATAGCCCATAGCCCCATTCACAATATAGCCTACACAGTCCACCATTCTAACTTTAAATTTAGTGTCACTTTCTAAACTTACTTCTACAGCTTCATTAGGTACAAATTTTGGTTCTGTAGTATGGATAGCCTTTCCTGAAGAACTTTGAGGTAGTTCATCTTTAGCCCTTTGTTTTTTATAAGAGTTTTCTATTTTTGGTATAACCATCTTTTCCATGAATTTTTTTATAAAAGTAGATTTTCCTGTTCTAACAGGACCGACAACTCCTACATAAATGTCTCCTTGAGTTCTTTCTGCTATATCTTTGTATATATTAAAATTGTCCAAATTATACCCCCCAATATTATAATATTAACAGTATATATATACTTTTTATTAGTAAGAGTTATTCCTAAAATTATTAAATTGTTTTAAATTTGATTTCTTTTAACTTAAAATCAAATTTATATTTTCCTCTCTAATTAAAATTTTTATACAAATATATAAACAGAAAAATTATTTAAAACCTAAATTTTTTTACAAAACTAAAACCACCATAAAATTTTATATCATGACTATCCGCTCTAATACCCTTATCATCTTAAAGTTAAGAGTAAAAAACGGTTACGTCCAAAATAATAAATTTATGGTGGTCTTATAATATATTATTGTTTTTAATTTTCAATATGAATATCTTAACTACACTAATTATTATAATAATTAGTGTAATTTTAAATTAAATCATTTCCATTTTTTTATCTCTAGTCATAAGTTCATAAACTCCATAATTCGGTTCTTTATTTTCGAATAAAACTTTATATAATGTATCCGTTATAGGCATCTCTACATTCAACTTTTCTTTTAATTCATAAAACGCTCTACAAGCTTTTATACCCTCTACTACCATACCTACTTCTTCTATAGCCTTCTCTGTGCTATAACCCTTGCCAATTAATATACCAGCTCTTCTATTTCTACTATGCATACTTGTGCAGGTAACTATTAAATCTCCCATACCTGTAAGTCCTGAAAAAGTTTCTTGCTTACCTCCAAGCTTTGTGCCTATCCTTATTATTTCACTCATTCCTCTTGTCATTAATGCAGCTTTTGTATTATCTCCATAGCCTATGCCATCAGATACACCTGCAGCTAAAGCTATAATATTTTTAACAGCTCCCCCTATTTCCACACCTATTAAATCCTCATTAGTATAAACTCTAAATTTATTAGTCATAAAAAGATCCTGAACTTTTTTAGCCATATTCATATGTTTCGAAGATACAACTACTGTAGTAGGTATATCTTGAGCTACTTCTTCTGCATGACTAGGTCCTGACAATACTACTATAGGATTATTAGGAAGCTCTTCTTTTATAACCTCTGATAACCTTTTCCCAGTGCCTTCTTCTATCCCTTTAGCTATGCTTACTATTATTTGATTTTCTTTTATAAAAGGTTGTATTTTTTTGCATATTTGTCTTATTACATGGGAAGGTACTGCTAATATTATAAATTCACATTGCTCTATGCTTTTTTCTATTTCATTATAAGCTTTCACCCCTGCAGGGATTACTATTTTAGGTAGATATTTTATATTTTCTTTTTTTATGTTTATATCATCTACTATGCTATTATTTCTATGCCATATGTTAACGTTTAATCCTTTTTTCCCAAGCATTACAGACAAAGCTGTACCAAAACTACCTGCTCCTAAAAAACAAACTTTTGAATCCATTTCATTCCTTCCTTTCCCCAATTAATTATTAATTTATTTTTAATTAACCTTTAAATTTAATTGATTAAAGAGGTTTATATTAAAAATTCCTATGCCCAACTACCACTCAAATCTCTCTATATATAGAATATGTCTAAGTGGCAGTTAGCTATAGGATATCTTCAAAATCTATTTTTCTTTTCTTTCTCTAAATTCTAATTTTATTCCTGTTCCTTGGAAATCAAAATTTTCTCTTAATTGATTTTCTAAATATCGTTGATAAGAGAAATGTATACAAGCTGGATCATTCACAAAGAAAACAAAAGTTGGTGGTTTTGTTCCTATTTGAGTTACATAGTAAATTTTTAATCTTTTTGTTCCTACTATAGGAGGTTCTTTCATCATAATAGCTTGACTTATTACATCATTTAAAACTCCTGTTTTTATTCTCTTAGTATAATTATCATAACACTCTTTAGCTATTTGTAAAACTTTTACGACCCTTTGACCGGTTTTAGCAGATATAAATAAATATTTTGCATAAGACATGAATGCTAAATTAACTTTTAAATCTTTTTTAAATTTATCCATTGTCTTATCATCTTTTTCAACTAAGTCCCATTTATTAACTATAACTAAAATAGCTTTATTTATATCATGGGCATATCCTATTATTTTTTGATCCTGCTCAGATATTCCATCTGTAGCATCTATCATAAGTATACACACATCTGCTCTTTCTATAGATGCATAGGTCCTTATTACAGAGTATCTCTCTATTTCTTCTTTTACCTTACTCTTACGTCTTAATCCCGCTGTATCAATTAAAGTAAATTCACCGAACTCTGTATTTACATAACTATCTATAGAATCCCTTGTAGTTCCTGGAATGTTACTTACTATAAGTCTGTCTTCTCCTAGCAATTTATTTATAAGAGAAGATTTTCCTACATTGGGTTTACCTATAAAAGCTATATTTATTCTATCATCATCTTCTCCATCTGATTTATTATCTTTGAAATGTTCTACAACTCTATCTAACATATCGCCTAATCCTAATGCCTGTGATGAAGATATAGTTACAGGTTCTCCTATTCCTAAATTATAAAACTCATATGCATTATTTTCATCTCTCAACTTGTCAATTTTGTTTACTACAAGAACTACAGGCTTTTTACTTTTTCTAAGCATTTGTGCTACTTCTTCGTCTGCTGGTGCTAATCCTTCTTTTCCATCTACTAAAAATATTATTACATTAGCCATTTCTATAGCTATTTGTGCCTGCCTTCTCATTTGAGATACTATTATATCTTGGCTTTCTGGTTCTATACCACCTGTATCTATCATTGTAAATTTGTGATTTAACCATTCTGCCTCTGCATAAATTCTATCTCTTGTTACTCCTGGTGTATCTTGTACTATAGCTATCCTTTTTCCTGCTAATTTATTGAATAGTGTCGATTTACCTACATTAGGTCTTCCTACTATTGCAACTATCGGTTTTCCCATTTTTATTCCTCCCTGCTATGTTTATTTATTATATCTATTAAGTCTTCTCCTGTATAATCACATACTAAAATTTCTCTTTTTAAACTATTGCTTAATTCTTTTAGCGTTACATCATCTAAGAAAACTTGTTCGGATATATCAGCTAATTCATATCCTTTTCTAAGCATTACATCTGGAATTATAACATACTTTCCTAAATTTTTCTCCTGTGTTTGTTCTATTATGTCCTTTGCTGTTATAAGTCCGGCTACAGTAATGGTCTTTCCAAAAAAGTTATTATCTATTTTTATAACTTCTATATTTATATCATTATTATGATTATTTATTATTTTACTAGCCTCTAGTATTTCTTTATAAGCAGATTGCCCTGTTATCATTGAAAAACTTCCTTTAGCTTTAGTTGAAAGTTTTTTTACATTATTCTTTATATTATTTCTAAATATCCTTATAACACCTACACCATCTTCTAATTGTTTAAACCCATCATAAAATTCTTCTTTAGGTACTTCTCTTTCCGCTATAACGTAAAATTCATCAGATAATCTTATAAACGGTTTTCCTATTTCTTTTATAAATTTATTTTGATATTCCTCTACCATATCTAATTCTTTATTAGCAGTTTCTTTATTAAAAAGTTCAAATTGGTATAATCCTTCTCTAAATTTTGTAACACCTATAGGAACTACTGCTAAATTTTCAACTTGAGGATAAAGATTATATAAATCTTCAATAGTTCTTTTTAATTCCTCTCCATTATTAAGTCCTGGACATAAAACTACCTGACAATCCATTTTTATGCCACCTTGAGCTAGCTTTTTCATCCTATCATATAGGTTACCAGCAAATCTATTATTTAAAAGTTTAACTCTAAGTTCTGGATTTGTGGTATGTACAGATATATTTATAGGACTTATTTTATAATTTATTATTCTATCTATATCTTCCTCCTTCATATTTGTAAGAGTAAGAAAATTTCCCTGAAGAAAAGATAGCCTTGAATCATCATCTTTAAAATACAAAGTTTCTCTCATACCTTTTGGTAGTTGATCTATAAAACAAAATAAACAATTATTATGACATCTTTGAGGCACATCTAGTATAGCCGCTTTAAATTCTATTCCTAAATCCTCATCATAATCCTTTTCTATCTCAAGCTCCCAAATTTCTCCGTTATTTTTTTCTATTTCAACCTCTAAGTACTCATCACAAACTAAAAATTTATAATCAATAATATCCTTAACTTCTTTATTATTTATAGACAGTAAAAAATCTCCCTTTTCTATTTCAAGTTCTTCTGCTATACTACCTCTTTCTACTTTTAGTATTTCCTTTTTCATTTTTTCAACTCCAAATTTTATATTTATCATTAAATTATATTACATTAATATAGTAATTTAGTCAATTTGCAACTTAAAATTCAATTTATAAAATACAAAAAAATCATAATTTTATTTCCTTAATATTTTTTATAAAAAATTATTACTCTAAGGAAACTCATATAAACAGAGTTCTTAACTTTATAAGGAGTTCTACTTATAAATCGTTATCCAGTAACGTAGCTGATCTTTAACTTCCACTTTGAAGGAAATGGGAGTATTAGCGGGTAGTCATCGGATAAAACCAATAATTACTTAATATAATTGGAATAATAATATACACAATACTATTTATAATATTATTTACTCTTTTAATCATTATAAACAAATATACAATATAAAAAACAAAACACTTCTAAAGGGATGCATAAATATAAGACTAGCTTAATTTTAATATAGTAAATATATTTCATTTATATTTACAGTTTTAAAATTAAAGCTATCTTGATACACCCCTTTAGAAGTGTTACATAATATTATTTAAATTTTATTCATTCATATCGATATGCTCTCCAGTTATTAAATAAATAGTCCATTCGCATATATTAGTAGCGTGATCTGCTATCCTTTCCAGATACTTACATACAAATAAAAATTGTGTAAGTTGATTTATCGTTTCTTTTTTTTCTATCATTGTATCTATAGATTCTTTAAATGTAGTTTTATAAATATAATCTATTTCATCATCTAAAGTACAAGCTTTATAGGCTCCTTCTTTGTTTTCATTCACATAAGAGTCCAAAGATTCTTTTATCATATTTTGAACTATATCCGCCATTTTAGGTATTTTTATTAAAGGTTTAATATATTCTTCATCTTTTATTTTTTTTGCTATCTTAGCTATATCTACTGCATGATCTGCCATTCTTTCTAAATCTGTAACAATTTTTAATGTAGTAAATATTTTTCTCAAATCTGTAGCTAAAGGCTGCTCCTTAGCTATAAGAACTATACATTCATCTTCTATTTCTTTTTCCAAATCATCTACTAAATCATCATTTTTTATTACTTCATTTGCTAAAATTTCATCTTTTTTTACTAATGCTTTAATAGATGTATTTATTTGCTTTTCTACAATACTACCCATTCTTAATATACTATTGTGAAGTTTTAGAAGTTCTTTATCAAATACCTTTCTCAATCTATTATTCCCCTTTCATTTAACTAGATTTAACCAAATCTTCCTGTTATATAATCTTCAGTTCTTCTATCTTTAGGTTTATAAAACAATTCTTCGGTTTTTCCTACTTCTATTATCTCTCCATTTAAAAAGAATGCTGTGTTATCAGATATTCTTCCTGCTTGTTGCATATTATGCGTAACTATTATTACAGTATATTTATTTTTAAGTTCGTCCATAAGTTCTTCTATTTTAAGAGTAGATATAGGATCTAGTGCTGAAGTTGGCTCATCCATTAATAATATTTCAGGTTCTACAGCTAGTGTTCTAGCTATACAAAGTCTTTGCTGCTGCCCTCCTGATAGTCCTAATGCATTTTTTTTAAGCCTATCTTTTACCTCTTTCCAAAGTGCTCCTCCTTTTAAACTTTTTTCTACTATTTCATCTAACTTCTCTTTATTCTTTATGCCATGAATTCTAGGTCCATAGGCTATATTGTCATATATAGACATAGGGAATGGATTAGGATTTTGAAATACCATTCCTATTTTCTTTCTAAGATCTATCACATCATAGTCTTTATATATATCTTTTCCCTCATAATAAACACTACCTTCTATTTTTACTGAATCTATTAAATCATTCATTCTATTTAAAGTTCTTAAAAAAGTTGATTTCCCACATCCTGAAGGTCCTATTAAAGCAGTAACTTTATTTTTTTCTATATCTATATTTATATTTTTCAAAGCTTTTACATTACCATAATATAAATTCAGGTCATCTGTTTTAATAATTGCCATGACTTTTCCTCCTTAATTATCCCCTGTATACATTTTGTGTATTTTTTTCCCTATTATTCTAGCCAATATATTAAATAATAAAACCATTATAATTAAAACTGCTGACGCTCCATTAGCTACTTTAGCAGCATCAGGTATCATAGCTTCTGAATTTACTTTCCATATATAAACTGCTAATGTTTCTGCTGGTCTCATTAAATTAAGTGGAAAAGCCTTTGAAGTTACATTAGCTGTAAAATTTAAACTAGGTGCACTCATTCCAGCTGTATATAAAAGTGCTGCTGCTTCTCCAAATATTCTTCCTGCTGCTAATATTATTCCTGTTAAAATTTGAGGTATAGCTGAAGGAAGCACTACGGTTTTTATGGTTTGAAATCTTGTAGCTCCAAGACCTAAACTAGCTTCCTTTATTCCTTTAGAAGCTTCCTTTATAGCATTTTCACTTACTCTCGTTAAAGAGGGCAAATTTAATATTGATATAGCTAATGCTCCTGACAAAAGAGTAAAACCCCAATTGGTTATTTTAACAAAAACTAAAAAACCGAATAAACCTACTACTATAGAAGGAAGAGAAGCCATAGTTTCTATAGAAACTCTAACCAAATTTAAAAAGAAACCTTCTTTAGCATACTCTGAAAGATATATTCCAGCTCCTATTCCTATAGGTACTGTAATTATTAAAGATACAAAAAGCATATAAAGAGAATTAAATAATTGTGGTCCTATTCCACCTCCTACTTCTCCTATTTTAGGATCTGAAAACAAGAATTCTAAATTTAGTGTACTTACACCTTTTATTAATATATATCCTAAAAGTATTATCAATAATAAAACTACTAATGCTGAAATAAAATACAATATAGCCGTCCAAATTTTATCTATCAATTTAGAATTCATTACTCTTCCCTCCTTCTTCCTATAAACCTAATTGCTATTATAAATAGGAAGGATATTATTAAAAGTAATAGTGCTAAAGCCCAAAGTGCATCATTCCATACTGTTCCTCCTATGGTATTTGCCATATCCATTGTAATAACACTTGTTAATGTAGAAGCTGGATTTAATAATTTATTAGGAAACTGAATAGAGTTTCCTATTACCATTTGAACAGCTAATGCTTCTCCAAAAGCTCTTGCAAGACCTAATATAATACCTGTTAATATTCCATTTTTAGCTGAAGGTACTATAACCTTACTTATAGTTTGCCATCTAGTTGCACCTAATCCATAGGAAGCTTGTAAATAAGATTTAGGTACTACTTTTATTGCATCTACGGAGATACTAGCTATAGTTGGTAATATCATTATACTTAAAACTATTATTCCTGCTAAAATACTAAAACCTGTTCCTCCATAAATCTTTTTTATAATTGGCAATAATATACTTATACCTAGCCATCCATATACTACTGAAGGAATGCCTACAAATAATTCTAAAGCAGGTTTTAAAACTTTCTCTCCTAATTTAGGAGATATATAATTTATAAATATTGCTAAAGCTACACTTATTGGAGCACTTAATATAACTGCACCAATAGATACGAAAGTAGATCCTGCTATAAAATTTAATGCTCCAAATTTAGGGATATCATTATCTGGACTCCAATTAGTAGAAAATAAAAACTCCTTTAATGAAACACCCTTTGTAAATACTGCTATACCTTTTAAGGCCACAAAAAATATTATGGATAAAGTTAAAAAAACTATTAATACTCCACATATAGTTGACAAGCCTCTTCCTATGTATTCATTTTTTAAATTTTTCAATAATTTTCTTTTAGACATTTCTTTGTTGTAAGTCTTTTTATTAGTTATATGCATAAATCATCTTCCTCTAATAATTATTATTTTAAATGGGGTTGTAACTTAATCCATATTGTTAAACCCCATTTAAATATTTACATTCTTCATTTTTAAAAAGTTATGTTTTTATCCTACATAAAATAATATTTAAGCTTGCATTAATTCTTATAAAAATTAAAATGCTAAAAATCTATTTAATGACTAAATCTTTACTAATCTATAACAATTATTTAATATCACTAGCTGGTATATATTTTAATTTTTCTATTAATGGCTTAGCCTCATCACTTAACATATAGTCTATAAAAGCTTTTGTTACTCCTTCCGGTTCACCTTTTGTATACATATGTTCATAAGACCAAAGATCATATTTTTTAGCTATTATATTTTCTTTTGTTGGTTCTACATTATTTATTTTTATAACCTTTACTTCATCATTAAGATGTGAAAAAGCTACATAACTTATACTTCCTTTTGTTTGATTTATAGCTTTTACAACACTTCCACTAGAATCTTGAGTTGTACCTAAACCTTCTTTTTCATCCTTTCCATCCATTACAGTATCCTTAAAAGTAGCTCTTGTACCTGAAGATTTAGATCTATTTATAACATTTATTTTCTCATCTTGACCACCAACATCTTTCCAGTTAGTAATTTCTCCTGTAAATATTTTTTGTATTTGTTCTTTTGTTAAAGAATCTATCTTTACTTCTTTATTAACTATCATGCCAAATCCTATAGCACAAACTTTGTGATCTACTAAAGATGAAACTTGATTTTTGTCTTTTAATTTTGATTCTGCTGTTACATCAGAATTTCCTATTTCAACTGATCCTGTAACTACCTGATTTATTCCAGCTCCACTTCCTCCACCTTGAACATTTATAGTAGCGTCTGGGTTTTTTTGCATAAATTGCTTAGCTCCTTGTTCAACTAAAGGTTGTAATGCAGAGGAACCTAATGCAGTTATATTACCACTTATAGTTTCTTTTTTGCTTTCTTCCTTATTTTCTTGTTTATTACCACAACCTGCTAGTATTCCTAAAGTCATAGTGATTGTTAACGCTGATATTATTAATTTAAGTCCTTTTCTTTTCATTAATAAAAACCTCCGTTCAAGATTTTTTATCTTATATTCTTATCATGATTACAGTTTGTATTTTAAATCATCTAAGTTAAGCGCTTATTATATCAAAGTTAATTAAATTTAACATTAGTTTTTGCTTTTTTTCTTGACTTATACAGCTTTTTATTTTCAACTAAACTTAAAATGATGCACATAAAATAAAGAAGAGGTCATCTCAAAATAAGATTAGCTTTAATTTTAATTATTTTTCCGGTTTTAAAATTAAAGCTATTTTGAAACAACCTCTTCTTTATTGAATATTTTTATTTTAAATTACATTATATAAGGAAACTTACTTAATTTAAAAGTTATTTACCTTTGCATTTAAAGGTATTTTCACTTTGAATTTAGTACCTTTTTTAGGTTCACTTTCTACTTCTATTGTCCCATTAATACTTAAAACTATATGCTTTACTATAGCTAATCCTAATCCTGTTCCACCTTCAGCTCTAGATCTTGCTTTATCTACTCTATAAAATCTTTCAAATATTCTATCTAAATGCTCTTTTGAAATACCTACTCCTGTATCCTCTACCCAAAATAGTATATTATTTTTATCTTGTTTTGTTCCTATATTCACTACACCATTAAGTTCTGTATATTTAATAGCGTTATCTACTAAATTTATTATCATTTGATTATATTTATCCTTATTTCCTATTAACAAAGGTATTTTTTCCCCTACAATATTTATTTTTATATTTTTATCATCTGCAGATTTTTTTACTAAACAGTATACTTTTTCAATTAATTCATTTAAGTCTATTTCTTCTTGTATTAATTCCTGTTTTTGCTTTTCTATATTAGACAACACTAATATGTCATTTATTAATCTTGTAAGTCTATCCGCTTCATCATTTATTATTTGTAAAAATTTCTCTCTATTTTTTTTATCCTCTACATACTTTAAAGTTTCTGAAAAACCTTTTATAGATGTTAATGGGGTTTTTAATTCATGAGATACGTTTGCCACAAATTGCTCTCTCATATTTTCTAATTTCTTTATATCTGTTATATCTTGTACTACTGCCACAGTACCTATATTATCATATTTACTTATTATATCTGTAGTCTTTACTCTAAGTGTTCTTTTTTCTGGCCATAATATATTAATTTCTCTATAGAAAGATTCTTTATCTTTTAATGCTTTTTCTAGCTCAAAATCTCTTATATTATCCATAAGGTTTTCACCTATTATATCTCTTTTTATACCAAATAATTTTTTAGCATAGGGGTTAATCATAATGACTTTAAACTCTTTATCTATAGCTATAACACCACTATCCATACTTTTAAGTATAGCCTCTAACCTATTTTGCTTATCTCTAACTTCCACTAAGCTATTTTCTAATATATCTGCCATGGAATTAAAGGTTTTTCCAAGCCGCCCTATTTCATCTTCAGAATTTATTATTACTCTCCTATCAAAATCTCCCCTTGCTATCCTTGCAGTTACAAATTCAAGATTTTTTATAGGTTTTATCATAACCATTGATATTCTTGATGAAAATAAAAAGGATATAATAAAAGAAAATAATATTATAAAAATATAATACTTTACATAATTTTTTTCTAATAATTTTATATCGTTCATGTCTATAGAACTTCTTATAATATAATCATTATTAATTTTACTTGCAAAATAAAGACTTTCTACTTTTCTTGTGTCACTATATCTTAAGCTATAAGCTTCCCCATGTTTTTTTGAATTTATTATTTCTTCTCTTTTATTATGATTTTCCAATTCCTTCCTGTTATCTTTAGAATCTACTAAAATATTTCCTTTACTGTCTATTAAAGTTACTCTTATATCATTATCTTTATAATTATCTTTTATAAAATCAACTATGTTTTCAGAAGCTTGATTTTTTATTACGTTCATTATAAAAGAATTATTATTTTTTAATCTACTTTTACTGCTTTCTATATGCTGATTATTAATGATTATTAAAAAGAGCGATGATACTATAGTTAATGTAAATATTAAAATTATAAGTATTGATACTGTTAATTTTTTTTTCATAAATTCACCTTTTAAAATTCACCATTGAATCTATACCCTATACCTCTTATGGTTTCAATATACCTAGGATTCTTATCATCATCTTCTATTTTTTTTCTTAAATGCCTTATATGCACATCTACAGTTCTAGTTTCACCAATATATTCATATCCCCATATTCTATCTAATAAAAAATCTCTTGTCATAACCTTTCCCTTATTTTTTATTAAAACTTCTAAAAGTTCAAACTCTTTTAATGTAAGTTCTATTTTTCTTCCCTCTTTTGTAAGGGAATGCTTCTCAAAATCCACAATTATATTTCCTAAAGCATATGATTTAGATTCTATATTTATGGTTGTTTTTCTTCTAAGTACTGCTTTTACTCTAGCCACCATTTCTCTAACTGAAAAAGGTTTAGTTATATAATCATCCGCGCCTAATTCTAAACCCAAAACCTTGTCTAATTCATCTCCCTTAGCTGTAATCATTATTATAGAAGTAGTAGCTATATTATCATCTTTTTTTATTTCCTTGCATACATCATATCCATCCATCCCTGGTAACATTAGATCTAAAAGTACTAGATCTGGTTTTTCTTCTTTAACTTTCTCTAATGCATCTATTCCATTTAAAACGCAAATGCATTTATATCCGTTATTTTCTAGATTAAATTTTATTAATTCACATATATGTTCTTCATCATCTACTATAAGTATTTTTTCCTTAGCCATAGTAATCCTCCTATTATTAACTTAAATATATAAAGGAAAATTGTCTTCCTATATTTCCTTCTTTTCTATAGGAATAAAATTTAGTATCTGAACTACACATAGTACATAAATCTGCTCTAATTATATTTTCACTCTTAACTCCTGTATAACTTAATTGTGCCAATATACATTTTTCCATATTTAAATTTCTTTTATGACTTATATTATAATCACTATATATTTTTTCTTCTTTAAACTTATTTATTAAATCCCAACTTACTTCATAACAACATTCTTTTATATGTGGTCCTATTGAAGCTATAACATTTTCTGGATTTGTACCATAATTTTCTTTCATTTTCTTTATGGTGTTTATAACTATCTTTTCATAAGTGCCCCTCCAGCCACTATGAACTGCAGCTACTGCATCATTTTCTTTATCATATAATAGTATAGGGACACAATCTGCTGTAAAAATCCCTACAGCTTTATTAAATTCATTAGTTACTATTGCATCTCCATCTTTATCTTCATCATTAAAGTTTCTAACTATACTACTGTGTACTTGATTTAAATAAAATACTTCTTGCAAGGAAAACCATTTTTTTATATTATTTAAATTTTCTTTTCCTTCCTCTATATTTCTATTTAAATTTAAATTATTTTCTCCAGTAGAAAATATAAAATTAGCATTTTTAAATTGTAATTTCAAAAAAATATAAGATCCCACATTAATTTTTTCAAAATTCATAAAACATATCATCCTTCCTATAAATATATTATCATTAATTATATATTATTTTGAAAGTATACATAACTTTTAACATATTTAACTTTATTTTAACATAGGATTCATGACTTACACATGATTTTCTAAAATCAAATACAACAAAAACTTAATACTATTATAATAATAGCATTAAGTTTTAATACTTAAATTTAATAAATATAATTTATAAAAAACAAGATTATACTTAATTTTTATCCATTAAATTTTTGATTTCTTCCATAAAAGTATTAATATCTTTAAACTGTCTGTATACAGAAGCAAATCTAACATAAGATACCTCATCTATCTTTTTTAAGTTTTTCATTATTATTTGCCCTATTTTGTCTGTATTCACTTCTGTAAGCATTTCGTTACTTATATGCCTTTCTACTTCATCTGCTATTTGTTCAATTTGTTTTCTTGATACTGGTCTTTTTTGACAAGCTTTCATAAGACCATTTACTATCTTATTTCTATCAAAATATTCCCTACTCATATTTTTCTTTATAACAAGAATAGGTGTAGTTTCTATTTTTTCATAAGTAGTATATCTTCTATTACATTTTAGGCATTCTCGTCTTCTTCTTATTGAACTTCCATCTTCTGTAGATCTTGAATCTACCACTTTGCTTTCTCCGTATGCACAGTAGGGACACTTCAATTTAATCCACATCCTTTTCTTTAGATTACTGAACTTTAGCTATATATATTAATTATACACTTTTTCTCCATTTTTTCTACTAAATACTTAAATTTTCAATAGCTAAAAGCAGAAACTCCTCTTTAAACAAACTAATTGTCTTCTAAATTATAATTCTCTCCATTTACCAGTATGACATCTGTACCTATTTTATATATTCTATCCCACTCTATTTCTAAATCCTCTTTTTTATTAAAGAATCCTACTTTTTGAATAGGTAAAACTATAGATAATATTTTATAAGACTCACAGTCTATAATCAAATCCTTTATGTACCCCATTTTACTACCAGTATTTAGGTCTATTATTTCCATATTTTTTAAACTTTCTATAGAATATAATTCTACTTGCTCCATGATATACCCCCTTAAACAGTTTTTATATTATAATATATGTTTTCTTATCCTATTCTATGAAAAAAATTAAAACAAAAAGCTACTGATAAAAAATGTTTATCAGTAGCTTAAGGTGTTCTCTAATAATTTAAGAACATTTTACTTAAACGTATTTCCTCATATGTTTTAAAGCAGTTTTTTCTAATCTAGATACCTGTGCCTGAGATATACCTATTTCATCGGCTACTTCCATTTGAGTTCTTCCATCAAAAAACCTTAAATTAAGTATTAGCTTTTCTCTGTCATTTAATTTTTTCATAGCTTCTTTTATAGATATATTTTCTATCCAATTTTCATCTACATTTTTAGTATCACTTATTTGATCCATAACAAATATGGCATCTCCACCATCATGATATATAGGTTCAAATAAGGATACTGGATCTTGTATAGCATCTAATGCAAAGACTACCTCTTCTCTTGGCAGTTCTAATTCTTTGGCTATTTGAGACACTGTTGGCTCTTTATTATTGTTTTTTATTAATCTGTCTCTAGCCTGCAATGCTTTATAGGCTATATCTCTTAAAGATCTACTAACCCTTATAGAATTATTATCTCTTAGGTATCTTCTTATTTCTCCGATTATCATAGGAACAGCATAAGTAGAGAATTTTACATTTTGACTTAAATCAAAATTATCTATAGCTTTTATAAGACCTATACATCCAACCTGAAAAAGATCATCCACATTTTCCCCACGATTGTTAAATCTTTTTATTACACTCAGTACCAGCCTTAAATTGCCTTGTATAAATTCTTCTCTGCATTCTGTTTCACCATTTCTAATCCTTACCAGTAATTTTTTCATTTCTTTATCCTTTAATACTGGTAGTTTTGATGTATTTACTCCACAAATTTCAACTTTATTAATAATCATAAAGTCATCAGTCCCTTCAGAATGATTGCATTTAAATTGTTTCCAAAGGAACCTAGTTTTATACTAAGGACAAACTAAACCATTTTATTTATTTCCTTTTTAAGAGTCTTAATTATTCTTTTTTCTAATCTTGATATATAGGATTGAGATATACCAAGCATATCTGCTACTTCCTTTTGAGTTTTTTCTCTTTTTCCATTAAGACCAAATCTTAATCTAACTATTTCCTTTTCTCTTTCGTTTAATTTTTTCATAGCTAATAATAGTAACTGTTTATCTACTTCATCCTCTATTAAATTATAAACTTCATCATTATCTGTTCCTAATATGTCTGAAAGTAATAACTCATTTCCATCCCAATCAATATTTAAAGGCTCATAAAAGGATATCTCTGCTTTTACTTTACTATTTCTTCTTAAATACATTAATATCTCATTTTCTATACACCTTGAAGCATAGGTTGCTAATTTAATTTTTTTATCTGGCTTAAAAGTATTTACTGCCTTAATTAAACCTATAGTCCCTACAGATACTAAATCTTCTATACATATGCCCGTATTTTCAAATTTTCTAGCTATATAAACTACTAATCTTAAATTTCTTTCTATTAAGACAGATCGAACTTTTTCATCTCCATTTATTAATCTTTGTACAAAATATTCTTCCTCTTCTTTTGAAAGTGGGGGCGGAAGTGCATCATTCCCACCTATGTAATAAACATTTTTAAAAAACATTTTAAACTTTATTAATATTCTGTTTAGTAATACTTTTAAACTTATCATAAAAGTCCCTCCTATATAATTCCTCTAGATAAAAGTGCTCTATAGTCTTTTATAGCACTAAGTTTGCCTTCCGAAAGCGCTATTATAACTTCTTTTTTTTCTTTTTTGTCTCCTACATGCACATCTATATAATTAGGTTTAAACCCTTTAAGATTACCTGAATTACCATTTACAACCCTATAAGGTATATAAAATTTATCATAAGAATCTAAATTTACATTACTAAATACATCTTTTTCCACCACTAATACTGGGAGATTTGTAGCAGGTTCTCTAAGTTCATTACCTGTATCTAAAAAAGCTCTAACACTTTTCTGATCCTTTTGAAGTATTATATCCACATCATATATAAAACTGCTTATATCTTTTCTATCTTTTATATACCATATCAATTTATTCCCAACAATATATATAATCATCATAGCCATCATAAGTTTTTTATAAGAAAAATTTTCTATAGTTAAAGAGGTATTAGATTTTATTTTATTACATTCTAAGAAAACACATATACCTGCAATAATCATAGAATAAACTATATAAACTACTGTAGCTTTTATATTAAACATTAAGTCTTTTTTATGAAAGGCTATTAAAATTAACATAAAAGCTATTAAAATTTTGAATATAAGTTTATTAAATAATGCAAGAGAAGGTATAATAAGTACTAATATATACAAGCTTCCTAACAATGAAGATATTAATAAATATAAAATTTTATTATTGATTTTTAAAGTTTGAGAAGTTAGAAAAAGTATAAATAAATTTACAATAAAATTTTCTAATATCATAACATCTAGATAAACCACCAATAGTTATCTCCCCCCTTAAACTACTGCCATTTATTTACTATTATACAATTAAACATTTTAAAAATTTGTCAATTCATATAAAAATGTTATGTTTTTATTGTATAAAATATGCCAATATAATTTATAATTTAATATATTATTTTTTATTTATAAAAGTAGCTGTCGCATTAAGGAATTTACACACAATATACTGTTTTATAATTTTAAAGTTAACACAATTTTATCCTTAATGAGAAAACTCTAAATGTTTATACTTATAACAATATTTACTGTTAATTGAATTTAAGATTCACACATAATTTTATTTTGTAGAATACTTATTAACAAACGGATTTCTAAGCTTTCGAGGAAGTAGTCATCAGATAAATAAAATCTATTTACATAAAAAAAGTAGGGAACAAAATGTTCCCTACTTTAATAATTACTTTCTTTGTCTTCTTAAAAAGGCTGGTATCTCTAAATCATTTTCATCTATATGCTGTTCGTATGTAGATGATTGTTCTTCTCTATCTTCTCTCTTATTAGATTCTTTTGTTATATCTTTTTCTTCTTTTTCAATATTTTTATTTTCCAATCTATCGCTTTCAAAACCTGTAGCAATTACAGTTATTCTTAACTCATCTTTTAAGTTTTCATCTATAACTGCTCCAAATATAATATTAGCATCTGGATCTGCTGCTTCTTGTACAATCTCTGCTGCTTCATTTATTTCTAATAAACCTAAATCATTTCCTCCAGTTATATTAAGAAGTACTCCTGTAGCTCCAACAATTGATGTTTCTAATAGTGGACTTGATATAGCTTGCTTAGCTGCTTCCTGTGCTCTATTATCTCCTGTTCCTTTACCTACACCCATATGAGCTAATCCTTTATCTAACATTATAGTTCTAACATCTGCAAAGTCTAGGTTAACAAGTCCTGGTATAGTAATCAAGTCTGATATACCTTGGACACCTTGTTTTAAAACATCATCTGCCATTTTAAAGGAATCCATTAAGCTTGTCTTTTTATCTACTATGCTTAATAATCTTTCATTTGGAATTGTAACTAAAGTATCTACTCTCTCTTTTAAAGTATTTATTCCCATTTCTGCATGAATTAATCTTTTTCTTCCTTCAAAAGGGAAAGGCTTAGTTACTACACCTACTGTAAGTATCCCCATAGATTTAGCTATTTCTGCAATTACTGGAGCTGCTCCAGTACCAGTTCCTCCGCCCATACCTGCTGTTATAAACACCATATCGGCTCCTTTTATTGCTTGAGAAATTTCTTCTTTACTTTCTTCTGCAGCCTTTTTACCTATTTCTGGATTAGCCCCTGCTCCTAATCCTTTTGTTAACTTATCACCTATTTGAATCTTTTGAGACGCCTGTGAAAGCATTAGAGCTTGTTTATCTGTATTTATAGCTATAAATTCTACATTTTTTAATCCTTCTATTATCATTCTATTTACAGCATTGTTTCCTCCGCCACCACATCCAATAACCTTTATTTGAGCAAATTGCTGTACATCAACATCGAAATCTAGCACAATAAAACCTCCTTATCTGTAATTAAAAAAATTCTGTTAAAAATTCCTTTATTTTTAAAAACACACCTTTTCCTTCGTTTTCATCTTTATAATGTGATGTATCTTCTTTAGTAATAGCAGCCTCTTTATTTTTTAAATTATCATTTTGAATTTTTACGGGAGTAATTAGACTTTTAACTACTCCTACTGAAGATACATATATAGGATTTGCAGCCCCAACATACTCTGGACTTCCAACTCTGAAACTTTTATTGAATATGTACTTTCCAAATTCTTCTATACCTTTTATTAACGAAAGACCTCCCCCTACTATAACTATATTTGATATATCTTCAAATTGTCCACTTTGTTTTAACTTTTTTTGTACCAAAATTAATAATTCTTCTACCCTAGCTTCTACAACTTTTGTTAAAGTTTCTAAATTAATTGTTATATCATTATTATAACCTATATTTACTTTTATTTGACCATCTAAATCTAAATTATTTTTTCCTATTACTCCATATTTTATCTTTAATTTTTCAGCTTCAGAAAAAGGTATCTTTAAGCATATGGATATATCATTTGTTATACTACTTCCACCTATAGATATATTGTCAGTTTTAGTTAAAATACCATCTTTATATATAGAAATATCCATAGAATCAGACCCTACATCTATTAGAGCTGACCCTTGATCCATTTCTTCTTCTTTTAATGCTGCTTTAGCATCAGCTATAGGTGCAAAAACTACTCCTAATATATTATAACCTGCTTTTTGAACTGTTTTTAATAAATTATTTATTACGGTAGTTTCAGCCAATACTAAATATGCATCTAATTCCATTCTATTACCACTCATACCTATTGGATCTTTTATATTGTTATATCCATCTACAATATATTCTTTAGGAATTATATCAACTATTTCTTTATCGTTAGGAACATTAATTATTTGAGTAGCTCTTTTAACTCTATTTACATCTTTTTTTGTTATTTCATTCTCATCAGAGGATATAGCTACCATACCTTGACTAGATATTAATGTACCTATCCTTCCTGGTAGGGAAATATAAAAACTCTTTATATTTGTATCTACTATACTTTCTAATCTAGTAATGCAATTTTTAATAGACTCTGCTGTACTATCTATATCAATTATTATTCCATTTTTCATTCCATGACACTCAGCAGAAGTAACTCCTATTATTTTTGCTTGTCCATATTTGTCACGCTTTCCTGCTGCTGCACAAACTTTTGAGGACCCTATATCCACTCCTATTACGTAATCCTCCATGTAGTTTTCACCCCTTTTTAATGTAACCATTAAAATATATATTCAACAAAAAACTCCTATTTCCTTTTTAAATTATTAATTATTATAATTGTTATTTAATTTATAGTATATAAATTCACTATAAAAAAAGCAAAAAAAGGAAAGCTCTGCTTTCCCTCTAGTTAACTTTTTCCAGTTCATCTATATTCATACTTCTAGTATGAATTGTATGACTCCATTCCTTATTGTCTTTATCCATAATTCCTTGTATTGAAATAGGAAACCAAGTTATAGCATATATAGGATAAACTATATAATATAATAATACTTTTAATGTGAATTTTTTTTCCAAAATTAATATTAAAGGTGTATATATTATCTGAAACAATGAAAATAATATTATTAATATAGTTATAAAATTAAAATCTATAGAATAAACTACACTATTAAAATTAGTAACCATATTTGCTGCTTTCATAGCATATCTAAATAAACTTATTATAGCTGACAACCCTAAAAGTATAGCTACAAAAGGTTGTATACTATAAAGTGCACAATCAAAAGCTGTAAAATTAAAGCTCTTAATAGCCTTTTTCATAAGTTTAAAAAAGTATCTACTAGATACATCCGCAAAGCCTTGCATCCATCTTTTCCTTTGTTTCCATGATTGAGTTAATGTTAAAGGTTTTTCATCATATATTATAGCATCGTGAGCCCAGCCTACTTTATATCCATTTAATATAATTTTACAAGAAAACTCTAAATCCTCTGTAAGACAAGTAGCACCCCATCCAAGTTCTTTTAATATACCTGTATCTATACAAAAACCAGTGCCACCTAATTGACTAGATAATCCTAAATTGTATCTTGCAAGCTGAAACATTCTATTACAAGTCCAAAAAGCAATGGAATAGCTTCCTGTTATCCAAGTATCCTCAGGATTTTTACTATCCAAATAACCTTGAACTACCTTATATCCTTTGCACATCTTTTTATTCATTTCTTTTAAGAAATTTTTATGAACTAAATTATCTGCATCAAATACTGCTATAGCATCATATTTTTTGTCCATTTTGAATATTATATTAAACATCCATTCTAGCGCATAACCTTTTCCTCTTCGTTTTTTGTCAAACCTTTCTTGTACAATAGCTCCTTTTTTTCTTGCAATTTCAGCAGTTTTATCAGTACAATTATCTGCAATTACAAAAATATCATATAAATTTTTATCATAGTCCATCATCTTTAAACTCTCTACTATGTTACCTATAACTAGTTCCTCATTATGTGCTGCTACAATAAGAGCAAATTTTGTTTTATCATCAATATTCTTATTATTCTTTTTTCTATATATACCAAAAAGAGAAATTATAAGATAATACATTGATATGAAATAAACTATGTATGTTATTGCTTTGGAGCTATAATGTACTATTCCATTTATAATATTCAATAGTATCCCCCCTCGGTTCAAAAATATTTTAGCATAAATAATAGTTAATTACTATATATTATTGCAAATAAATATTATAAATTACTTAATGTATTTTTAATATTATTTATATTTTTAAGAAAATAAGAGGATTTAATAAATATATAGATACAAATTTTATCAATAAATAGTTATTGCATATAGTGAATATTTATTATACATAGCTAAAATTGTACTAACTTAAATTATATGATATTATGTAAATATAAACAATAAGTATTGCTATTTATAAATCAATATTAGTTTATAAAGGAGGTAGTTAGCGCATGTCGCGGCGCTACGAAAAAATATTTTTTTTAGATTTAAAAAGACTTCATAAAAAAGATGAGTCTTTCTGGTAAGTTTTTATAATTAGCTACTAATATTAAAATAATATTAACTTATCAGGAGGATGTTAAAATGAAAAAAAATACTATTAAATTAAGTTCTATGGATTTAAAAACTATTAATAATAAGAATAAAATAAATTTGAAGAAAAAATCTAAAACTAAAAATCAAGTTTCAATAAAAATGTTAGATTATATGATATTTTAAAAAAGGACCAAAAGGTCCTTTTTTTAATATTACCAAATGTATAATTATTATTCTAAATATTAATATATAGTATTTTATAGATTAATTATTTTAGTAATTAGATCTTTATCTACTGAATAATTTAATGCAGTTTCATAACTTATAATTTCTCTTTTATATAATTCTGCTAGAGACATATCCATAGTTTTCATTCCATATTTAGATCCAGTTTGTATGGAGGATTCTATTTGATAAGTTTTACCTTCTCTTATCATATTTCTTATGGCATTTGTAGTTACCATAGTCTCTAAAGCTGCTATTCTTCCTCCGTCAATCTTATGTACTAATTGCTGACTTATTATTCCTTCTAATACACTTGCCACTTGTATTCTTATCTGTTCTTGTTGGTGTGGTGGAAATATATTAACAATTCTATCTATAGTTTTAGCTCCTCCTATAGTATGCAAAGTAGAAAATACCAAATGGCCTGTTTCTGCTGCTGTTAAAGCTATAGAGATATCTTCTAAATCTCTAAGTTCTCCTATTAATATTACATCTGGATCTTCCCTTAAGGCTGCTTTTAAAGCACTTTTATAACTAATTGTATCTCTACCTATTTCTCTTTGATTTATTATACATTTATTATGTTTATGTAAAAATTCTATTGGATCTTCCAAAGTTATTATATGATTAGACCTAGTATTATTAATTTCATTAATCATAGCTGCTAAAGTAGTACTTTTACCTGACCCTGTAGGACCTGTTACTAAAATAAGTCCTCTCTTTTTATTAGTTAATTCCTTTACTATATCAGGCAATTTTAATTCATTTAGATTAGGAATCTTTAAACTTACAACCCGTAAAGAAATAGCTATACTTCCTCTTTGTTTAAACACACTTACTCTAAATCTACCTAATCCTGATATAGAGTAGGAGGTATCTATTTCTCCTTTCTTTAATAAATCTTCAAATTCATCTCCTAATATTTCTTTAGCATAATTATTGGTATCCTCTTGAGTAAGCTTTTCTTTAAATATCTTACTTAATTGTCCATTTATTCTTATAGTGGGTTCTATTCCTACAGACAAATGTAAATCTGAAGCACCAAAGTTAATAGTCTTTTCTAATAATTCTTTTAATTGTTTCAATTTATTGTCCTCCTTCAATACCATTTAAGCACCAGAGATCTATAGCACTATAGGCTTGAAAATCAAGCATTTTTTCTCCATTTATAATAAATGCTCCTTTTTCTTTAGCTTCTTTTAATAACTTAGACCTTCTGGGTATATAATTTAAATCATAAACCACACATTTTTTTTTAAGTCCCTTAAGTTCTATAGGTTTTTCTTCTTTAAAATTAGGGCCTCCTATAGGTGTACAATTTACAATTAAATCATAGCTATCTATTTTATTTTCGTCCTTACTATTTAATATTTTAACTTTTTTTTCAAATTTTAGTTTTGCTTTCTCAGGATTTCTGGATATTATATATATCTTCTTTGCACCTAATTCTTTTAATGCATAATATATACATTTAGCACTTCCACCTGATCCTATAATGAGACAACTAAGATTTTTAACTTGTATATTATAATATTGTAAGCTTTTTACAAATCCTATATAGTCTGTATTATATCCTACTAATTTGTTTTTCTGTACTACCACAGTATTTACTGCTCCTATTTTATCTGCTGGATATACTATATCATTTAAATATTGTAATATTATTTCTTTATATGGAATAGTAGCATTAAATCCTCTTATATTATTTTTATATAAGTTCTTTATAAAATCATCAATTTGATCTGGTTTTAAATTAAATATCTTATAAGAAAATGGTATATTATTCTTTTTATAATAATCATTATGTATTTGTGGTGATTTTGAATAACTAATATTTTTTCCTATTAAACCTGTTATATACATTTAAACCCTCCTGATTTATATTATAACGATTATAAATTTTCTGTAAAGAATCTTATACTATAAAATAAATAAAACAAAAGAATTAAGAATCATCTTATATGTATAAAATTCTTAATTCTTTATAGTTTTATTGAATATTTTTATGATAATTTAATTCCTTGTAAAGCTTTTTAAGTGCTTTTTTTTCTATGCGTGAAACATAAGATCTAGATATGTTTAGTATACCAGCTATTTCTCTTTGAGTTCTAGGTCTTCCATCCTTTAATCCATATCTCATTTGAATAACCCTTTTCTCTCTGCCTTTAAGACAGGTTTCTATTTTCCCATATAACTTTTTTACCTCAATTTTTGTGGAAACTATTTCTATTATAGAATCCTCGTCACTACTTAATATATCCATAAGCGAAATTTCATTTCCTTCTTTATCCACACCTATAGGATCTTGAAGATATACCTCACCTTTAGTTTTTTTATTATTTCTTATGAGCATTAATATTTCATTTTCTATACATCTTGCTGCATAAGTGGCAAGCCTAGTACCCTTTGAATTATCAAAGGAGTCTATAGCTTTTATAAGTCCTACAGTTCCTATAGATATTAAATCATCAATATCTTTTCCTGGATAAGAATATTTTTTTACTATGTGTGCCACTAATCTTAAATTTCTTTCTACCAAAACATCTTTTGCTAAAGCATCACCTTTTTTTAACCTATCCAAATAATACTTTTCTTCCTCATCACTTAGCGGTTTTGGAAAAGAAGCATTTCCCGTAACATATCCTGTTAAAAGTAATGCACTTCCTAGTACATCCCATAAGTAACTAAAAAAGAACACAAGCTGCTCCTCCTAATAGTGCTTATTAATATAATATGTCCTTTGGGATAAAAAAGTGCATGTACAAATAAATATGTATAATTTATTTTTTTGTGCAAATTATATTGAATTTTTTATTTCTTTAACTATATCATAAAATATAGGAACTGCAGTAGTACCAGCACTTTCACCTTCCGTTTTTATAGTAGGTATAAACACTATCATAGTATAATACTTATTATCTTTTTTAAAGAATCCTATAAACCAAGCATCTGAAAGTTTCTCTGTTTTACCTTCAGCATTAACTTCTTGCCTTTCATTAGTACCAGTTTTTCCTCCAATTTCTATGTTAGGATCATAAGTTAAAGTACCTGTTCCTCTTTTTACAACTTCTTTCATTTGTTCCTTTAAACTATTTGCAGAATAAGTTCCTATAATTTGTTCTTTTATAGTATTAAATTCTTCTACTGTATTATTTTTATCATCTACAAAGGCTTCTAATACATAAGGTTTAACATAAACACCGTTATTAACTACAGTATTCACCATAGATATTGCTTCTATAGGAGTTATTCTAATAAGCTGACCAAAAGATACTAATGATAAGGTACCATCACTTAAATTTGGTTTTTCTCCTTTTTCTACTTGAATAGCCCCCTGCTGTTCATAATGCAAATCTAATACTTTACTATACAGCCCATGTTTTTTAATTATATTATTAATATTATCAAATCCTGTTTTTCTTCCTATTTGTGAAAATATATCATTACAGGAAACTATAAATGCTTCTTTTGTGCTAAGGCTTCCATGAGTTCCTTTTTTATTATTTTCAAATTCTCCAGTACATTTAAATCTATCATTTAATGACACTTTATTATTTTCCAATGCGGCTTCTTCTGTTATTATTTTTAATATTGATCCTGGAGGAAACCCATTTTGAGTTGCAGCCCCTATATTCGTATTAGGCAATGTTTCATCCTTTTGCACCATAGCACGTATCTTTCCTGAATCTGCTTCTGAAAGTATAATACCCACTTGGCCAAACTCCTTATATTCTTTCTTATTTAAAATCTTTCTTATACTATCTTGAAATTCAGAATCTAATGTAAGTTTAGGGTTTATATTAGATTTAGATTCTTTTGTTTTTTCCGATATAATTACTCCATCTAAATCTTTTTTATACATTATCTTAGGTGATTTATTATCTTTTACTTTATTGTATATTTTCATCTCTAAAGATTCTTTATTCTTAAAAGTTTTTTGATCATTTTTATAAGGATTTAATAGCATATTTTCTAATTTCCAAGATTCCTTTTTATCATTCATATTTTTATCTACTTCTTGTTTTTTATATGCATAAAATCCTTTTACACCTTTTATTTCTTTTAGTTTTTCATAAGTTATTTTATCTATTTCATAATAGTTTTTGCCACTATTATCTATTGCCTGATTTTTAGTTATATCATATTTTTCATTATAATTTCGTAAAATGTACATTATCGTCAATAACTTTTCCTCGTCTTTTTCCTCTTTATTATCTTTAAAAGCACTAGGAACCAAAACAGCATAATATTTATCTTTATATTTTAGCAAGTCATTACCTTTACTATCTAATAGCTTATATTTATTATCTTTTATTTCTTCTTCATATGCATATTGAGATTCTGCCATAGTAGTTAACTTTTCTGCATCAAAAATCTGAAATTTAACCATTCTATATATAAGAAACAAGAATATAAACATAAATACTAGTAATATTTTATAAGACCTTTTTTTCTCTATATATCTCATAATAAAAACACCTCATCTTAGCTAAATTATAACCAAAATAAGGCATTTTATTCTAATTTTTTACTATTCAATTTTCAACATATTTTATGTTTGCAACAAGTGTTTTATGTTTGCTACCATCATGTCTATAGCAACTCTGTTATGTCCTCCCTCTGGGATTATTATATCTGCATATCTCTTGGAAGGCTCTATAAATTGCATATGCATTGGTCTTACAACAGTTAAGTATTGATCTATAACTGAATCTACAGTTCTTCCTCTTTCATTTATGTCTCTTAAAAGTCTTCTTATTATTCTTACATCTGCATCTGTATCTACATATATCTTTATATCTAATAATTCTCTAACCTTTGGATCTTGAAGCACTAAGATACCTTCTAAAATTATAATATCCCTAGATTCTACTTTTACAGTTTCTTCTTTTCTATTATGAGTTTCGAAATCATAAATAGGCTTTTCTATAGTATTTAAATTTAACAAATTATTTAAATGATCTATTAAAAGTTCATTATCAAAAGCATCTGGATGATCATAATTTTTTTTGCATCTTTCTTCAAAAGGTACATTGCTCTGGTCTTTATAATAAGAATCCTGTTCTATCATAGCAATACAAGCTTCATCAAATTTATTATATATTTCTTTAGCTATAGTGCTTTTTCCTGAACCAGTACCTCCAGTTATCCCTATCAACACTGGGCGTTTCATTAGTTTTCCCCCTTATTTTTTAGTTTTTTATTAAATATTTAATTAGTTGTTTTATGTATAATAAAATTGATTTTTACAATATACTAGTTATATACTTCTAAAGGCTTTATTTTCTTTATATTTATACATAAGATATTTTTACATTTTATTTATTTTTTATAAGAATATCATTTTCTTTTAAAATTTTATCTGTATTAACTTTAAATATCATCTGAGCTGAAGGAGCAGATTCTATTTTATTATCATTTTTATCTTTCATATTAGATGTGCTTATTTTAAATATAGGACCTTCTGGTCTTAAGACTTCTAACTCATCTCCATCTAACACTTTATTTCTTTGCTCTATTATAGCTTCCATAGTTTCTTCATTAAATTCTCTTACAATACCTACAATATCACAGGTTCTAATATATGAAGAAGATTCATGTAACTGTTTATTAGGGTCATTAAAATAAAAACCTGTAAAATATGCTCTATGACTAGCTTTTTTCAAATAATCCATCCATCTTTCTTTAAAAGTATAGTTCTCTGGGTCATCAAAATAAGCATCTATAGCTTCCCTATAAGCTTTAACTACTGTAGCTACATAAAAAGAACTTTTCATTCTTCCTTCTATCTTAAAAGAATCTATTCCACTTTGTACTAACTCTGGTATGTGTTCTATCATACACATATCTTTTGAATTCATTATATAAGTTCCCTTATCGTCCTCAACTACAGGGAAGTATTCTCCCTCTCTTTTTTCTTCCATTAAATAATATTTATATCTACAAGGTTGTGCACAAGCTCCTCTATTAGAATCTCTTCCTGTCATATAATTAGATAAAAGACATCTACCAGAATAAGACATACACATAGAACCATGCACAAAGGCTTCTAACTCACAATCTGGATCTATTTTTTCTCTTATAGTCTTTATTTCTTCTAAAGTCAATTCTCTTGCTAATACAATTCTTTTAACTCCTTGTTTATACCAAAAATCTATAGTTTTAAAATTAACTGTATTTGCTTGAGTACTTAAGTGTACTTCTAAATTAGGTACTGATTCTATTGAAGTCATAATGATTCCTGGATCTGAAACTATTATAGCATCCACATTAAACTCATATAATTTTTTTAAATATTCTTCTAATCCATTAAAATCTTCATTACGTGGAAAAACATTTATTGTAACATAAACCTTTCTTCCTCTATCATGAGCATATTTTATACCCTCTTGAAGCTGTTCATCAGTAAAATTATCCGCAAAAGCTCTTAAATTTAACTTACTTCCACCTAAATAAACCGCATCTGCTCCAAAATTTATAGCTGTTTTTAATTTTTCTAAATTTCCTGCTGGAGCTAAAAGTTCTGGTTTTTTTATATTAAGCATCCTCGTTCCTCCTTTTAGTTATAGCAATTCCATCTCCCATAGGTATAATTGAAGTTATAAAATTATCCTTGTCGCTTATCATATCCATATATTTTCTCATTCTTTTAACTATGGTTATCTTTCTTCTTATAACTAATTCATCATTAGCTACCATACCTCTAAAGAGCACATTATCTGCTATTATGATTCCTTCTTTATTTAAAAGCTTTAAACAATAAGGTAAAAATTCATTATAATGTCCTTTTCCCGCATCCATAAAAATCATATCATACTTATCTTCTAAATTTTTAAGGACTTCTAGACAATCACCTTGAATAATTTTTATTTTATCTTTAAAGCCATATCTTTCAATATTATTCTTTGCAATTTCAATCATTTTATCATCGCGTTCAATGGTAGTAATTTTAGATCCTTCCTTTGAACTTAAACTCATAAATATTGAGGAGTATCCTATGGCTGTGCCTAACTCAAGTATTTTTTTAGGTTTTTTTAAACTTATCATAAATTCTAAAAAATTAGCCACTTCTTTATGTACTATTGGAACAGAATTTTCTTTTGCATAATCTTCTAATTCCTTTAATACTCCTTTATTTTCTGGTATAAGATCCCTTATATATTTTTCCATATAATCATAGGCTACTTTGCTCATATTTACCTCCAATTTTAAATTAATAATATATAAGGTGACCTTTTAATTTAAAATTATAATAGGTCACCTGCAGCAAAATATATTAATCTCCTTGAGTTTCTTTTTTAATTTTTAAAAACTCCTTATAATCCTTTGTAAAATAATGCGTTCCATTATTCTTAGAAACAAAATACAAATAGTCTGTTTTTTCTGGATTCAGCGCTGCTTTTATGGAATTTTTACCTGGAGAACCTATGGGTCCTACAGGTAATCCTATATTTAAATAAGTATTATAGGGAGACTTTATTTTTAAGTCTTTATAATACAATTTATCTTTGTGGTATCCTAAGGCATACAATACTGTAGCACAGGATTCCATTTTCATTTTTTTGTCCATTCTATTATAAAATACAGATGCTACTTTACCTCTTTCGTCATTTTTTTCAGCCTCTTTTTCTATAACAGATGCCATATTAATTAATTTATCTATATCATTATCTTTAATTTTTATATTATCTTCTTTTTCTATTTCTTTAATAACATATTTGAATCTATCTATCATCTTATCTATTATTTTATCCCCTGGCATACCTTTGAAAAACTCATAGGTATCTGGAAATAAATATCCTTCTAATGGATATTTTCTATTTTTATCTACTTTTATAAAAGAAGGAGTTTTATATTCTTTTATACTTTTTATAAAATCTTCTTTTTTTATTATTCCCTGTTTTTCTAACTTATTTCCTATTTCATCTATATTATACCCTTCTGGGATAGTAACTTTTACAGGTCTATTATCATATATACCTTCTTTTAAATTAAGTAACAAATCATAAGCATTTAAATTAGAAGAAAATACATATTCTCCTGCTACTACCTTTTGAGGTGCTTGTACTTTCTTAATATAATTTTTTAATATTCTTTTACTTTTGATTTTTCCTTCTTTATCCATCTTCTCTATAACATCATCTAAATTCTGATCCTTGTCTACACTAATATCAACAACTTCATTTCCTTTTGATTTTAATGGAGCTTTCAAAATTTTTCTGTCATAATATTTAATAGATACAAAACCAACAGCTACTAATAAAACTATAGCCATTAATAAAATGATTAGCCTGTTTTTATTATTCATTAAATCACCACCTATAGGTTAATATAGACAAACAACCAGCTCTACGCTAGTTGTTCGTTTAGAATTATAGTTCTTATTTATTTTTTTCTTATTGTAGCTTTTCTTCTTAATTCTGAATCTAATATTTTCTTTCTCATTCTTATATTCTTAGGAGTAACTTCAACTAATTCATCTGATGCTACAAATTCAAGGCATTCTTCTAGAGACATTTTTGTAACTGGAACTAATTTTAATGAATCATCGGCACCTGAAGATCTAGTGTTAGATAAATGTTTCTTTTTACATACATTAACATCTATATCTCCCATTCTAGAACATTGTCCTGCTACCATACCGCCATATACTGGAGTTCCTGGTTCTATAAATAATATTCCTCTTTCTTGAGCATTAAATAATCCGTAAGTTATTGCTTCACCTGATTCAAATACTACTAATGAACCTCTTGATCTTTCAGGTATTTCTCCTTTATATGCTTCATATTCATCTAATACATGATTCATTATACCATTACCTTTTGTATCAGTCATGAATTCATTTCTAAATCCTATTAATCCTCTTGCTGGTATTTTAAACTCTAATCTAGTATAACCATTTATAGCTGAAGTCATATTAACCATTTCAGCTTTTCTTGGTCCTAGTTTTTCCATAACTACGCCCATAAATTCTTCTGGTACATCTATAGTTAATTTTTCGATAGGTTCTAATTTTTTACCATTTTCTTCTTTAAATATAACTGTTGGTTTTGAAACTTGGAATTCATATCCTTCTCTTCTCATAGTTTCTATTAATACAGATAAATGAAGTTCTCCTCTTCCACTTACTTTAAAGCATTCTGCTCTATCTGTATCTTCTACCCTTAAACTTACATTAGTTTCTAGTTCTTTTATAAGTCTATCTCTTAAATGTCTTGATGTAACAAATTTACCATCTTGTCCTGCAAAAGGAGAATCATTAACCATAAAATTCATGCTTAATGTAGGTTCATCTATCTCTACGAAAGGAAGAGCTTCTGGTTCATTAACATCTGCTACAGTTTCACCTATATTAATATCTGGTATACCTGCTACAGCTACTATATCTCCTAATTTTGCTTCTTCTGTTTCTATTCTTGCTAAACCATCATAAACATATAATGATGATATTTTTACATTTTCTGTTTTTCCGTCTTTTCTTATCAAAGCTACTTGTTGGTTTTTCTTTACGCATCCTCTTTCTATCTTACCAATACCTATTTTACCTACATATTCGTTATAATCTATAGTAGTTACCAGCATTTGGAATGGCTTATTCACATGACCTTCTGGAGATTTAACATTTTTAACTATAGCTTCAAATAAAGGCTCCATATTGTCTGATTCATCTTCCATTTCATTTTTAGCTATACCATCTCTAGCAGAACAATATATTACTGGGAAATCTAATTGTTCATCATTAGCTCCAAGTTCTACAAATAAATCAAATATTTCATCTAAAACTTCTTCTGGTCTACCATCTGGCTTATCAATTTTATTTATTACTACTATTGGTTTAAGATTAAGTTCTAAAGCTTTTTTAGTAACAAACTTTGTTTGTGGCATAGCCCCTTCATAAGAATCAACTACTAATAAAACACTGTCTACCATTTTTAGTACACGTTCAACTTCTCCTCCAAAATCCGCATGTCCTGGAGTATCTACTATATTTATCTTAATACCATTATAATTTACTGCAGTATTTTTAGATAATATAGTTATTCCTCTTTCTTTTTCTATGTCATTAGAGTCCATAACTCTTTCTTCTACCTTTTCATTGTCTCTAAAAACGTGGCTTTGTCTTAAAAGTGCATCTACAAGTGTTGTCTTACCGTGGTCAACGTGAGCAATTATAGCTACATTTCTAATGTCATTTCTAACAAATAAACTCATATTCTTTCCTCCAATTATTAAATTAAAAACTTATATATTTTATCTCACAGATAAGTACCATTAACCTATTACTATTAAATAAACGGCACTAAGTCCCGGATAATTTCACTAATACTTACACAAAACCATTACTTATCATAAAAATAATCTCTAAATAAATATTTTTAATAATTATTTCAAAATCTTTAAATAAATACTTTTAAGTAAAGCATCATTTACTCAAAAAAATTGGATACCTCCTAGTATCCAACTTGGTTCACCTTATTATTTTAATATTATACTCAAAAAAAGTCAACTTATGTAGTATATTAATTTATTTATCTAAAATTATATATACTATTTCATTAAACATTTTCATTATGTAATATTCTATATTTCTAATAAAAATTTGATATAAAAAAATTTTTTAATAATTTTTTATATTAAATTTTATTATTATTATTTGGCTTCTACATTGAATAAAACACCTTATAGCAAAGTAATCTTGATTTCAATAATATATAATTTTAATTTTAAAAAGCTATGAATTTGAAATATTATATTTCTAAAATTCATAGCCTAAATTTCTAAAGTTATTATATATTAAAAAATTTTCAAAATTATTTTTATTGAACTTTTTTAATATAATATACTATATTTCCATAATAATTGGTAATATCATAGGTTTTCTCTTTGTTTTTTCGTATAAGAATCCTCTTAAAACATCTTTTATATTTGTTTTAATTGCAGCCCATTCTGTAATATGATTTTTTTCACATTCTTCTAGAGCTTTTTTTACTAACTTTTTAGCTTCTTCCATTAGATCTTCTGATTCTCTTACATAAACAAAGCCTCTTGATATTATGTCAGGACCTGCAATAACAGAGCCTGAAACTTTTTCTATAGTAACAACTACTGTTAATATACCATCTTGAGATAAATGTTTTCTGTCTCTTAATACTATATTTCCTACATCTCCTACACCTAATCCATCTACAAACACCTGACCTGACACTACAGAACCATTTTTTCTAATACATTCTCTACTTACCTCTATAACATCACCTATATCTGAAACCATAACATGGTTTTCTGGCAATCCTAATTGACAAGCAAGTTCTCCGTGTTGTTTTAAATGTCTATATTCTCCATGAACAGGTATAAAATACTTAGGTCTTACTAATGTATGCATAAGTTTAAGTTCTTCCTGGCATGCATGACCAGATACATGAATATCTGCAAGTGTTTCATATATAACATCTGCACCTTTTTTAAATAACTGATTTATAACCCTAGATACCAATTTTTCATTACCTGGAATAGGTGTTGCAGATATAATTACCTTATCACCAGGCTTTATATTTACTTTTTTATGCTCTGAAGCTGCCATTCTTGAAAGAGCTGACATAGGCTCTCCTTGGCTTCCAGTAGTTATAATAACTACTTGGTCGTCTGGATATTTATTTATAGCATCTATGCTTATAAATATATTTTTTTCTGCCTTTATATATCCAAGCTTCATAGCTACTTCCATAATATTTTCCATACTTCTACCGGAAACTGCTACTTTTCTTTTAAATTTTTCAGCAGCTCTTATTATTTGTTGTATTCTATGAATATGAGATGCAAAAGTAGCAACAATTATTCTTCCTTTTACTCCTGAGAATATATTTAGAAAAGCTTCCCCTACAGTACTTTCTGACATGGTATAGCCTGGCCTTTCTACATTTGTACTATCTGCCATCATAGCAATAACGCCACGTTTTCCCATTTCAGCAAATCTAGCTAAATCTGTAACATGACCATCTATAGGAGTGTAATCTATTTTAAAATCTCCTGTATGGAGAATAACCCCTAAAGGTGTATGTATAGCTATAGCTACTGTGTCTGCTATACTATGACTAGTTCTTATAAATTCCACAGAAACATTTTGAAGTCTAATTATTTCCCTTGGTCTTATGCACTTTAACTCTACAGAGCTTAGTAGTCCATGTTCTTTCAATTTAGTTTCTACTATACCTAATGTAAGCTTAGTCCCATACACTGGTACATTTACTTCTCTCAGAACATAAGGTAATGCTCCTATATGGTCTTCATGACCATGAGTTAAAAATATTCCTTTTACCTTATTGATATTCTTTTTAAGATAAGTTATATCAGGAATAACTACATCTATTCCTAACATATCGTCGTCTGGAAATTTAAGGCCACAATCTATAACTACTATATCGTTTTTATATTCTATAACAGTTAAGTTTTTGCCAATTTCATTTAAGCCGCCTAAAGGAATAATCTTTACTTTATCCTTCTCCTTATCTTTTACTCTATCTTTTGGTTTATCTCTTTCTTTGTCCACTCGCAAACTTCTTCCCTCCTTTTTCTTTTATGTTTTTATCATAGTTTTATTATTTTATTTTCCTTGACATTCCTTGCAGATACCGTAGAACTTTAAACTATGATTCTCTATTTTAAAATTATATTCTTTTTCAATATTTTCTTCTAAATCTTCTAAAAAATCATCTTTAACTTCTATTACTTTGTTACACTTACTACATATTAAGTGATGGTGCTGATGATTTTCATCTGCATTTACTAACTCATATCTACTGCATCCATCATCTAGGTCTAATTTGTATATAACGCCCATCTCTTCTAAGAGCTGTACTGTTCTATATACTGTTGCAAGACCTATTTCAGGGCATTCTTCTTTTACTAAATCATATACTTCTTCCGTAGTTAAATGGCTCCCCTCATGTCTTTTTATCATGTTTATAATTGCTCTTCTTTGAGGAGTTAACTTATATCCTTTAGATTTTAATTCTTCTTTTAACTTTTCAATTTCTTCTCTCTTAAAATCTGCCACTTTTCATTCCACCTTTAACTACTTTATTTTAATATAAGTTTAATACAGTATAATCCCATTGTCAATTGATAATCTTTATCTTTGACTTGCAAATTTTATTTTTTATCTTATTTTCAAAATTAATTTTTTACTCTTCTTCTGAAAATAACAACTCATAAGCTTCTGCTACCATATTGAATTCTTCATCCTCTTCTACTGGTACTAAAACTTCTTCACCATTGTCATTATTATCTATTCTAAGAGCTATAGCATCATCCACTTCTTCATCTTTTGGAACTACAACTACATACTCTTTATCTTCTATATCAAGTTTTGTTATTACCTCAAATTCAGTTTCTTTTCCTTCTTCATCTGTTAGCGTTATTGTATTTACGTTATTATCCATTTCATTTTCCTCCTTATTTTGACAAACTATCTAAATATCCTTGTAATATATAAGTAGCAGCTATTTTATCCACTATTTTTTTTCTCTTTGCTCGAGATAAATCCGCTTCAAGCATAGCTTTAGTAGCAGCTACAGTTGTTAATCTTTCATCCCACATTTTTATTTCAATATTAACATACTCTTTTATTGAGTCACATAATTCAAGAACTTTCTCACTTTGTGGTCCTAATGTTCCATTCATGTTTTTAGGAAGTCCTGACACTATAGTGTCTACTTCATACTTATCACATATTTTTTTTATTTCTTCCAAATCATACGCTTCACTTTTTCTTCTTATAGTTGTAATTCCTTGAGCTGTAAAACCTAGTGGATCACTTATAGCAACTCCAATAGTTCTATCACCTATATCTAGTCCTAATATTCTCATATATCTCTCCTAAGCCTAAGTATTGTATTTATATAAATCTCCCATCTAATGGGAGCAGGTTGTTAATAATCTTAAATAATATATTTATATTATTTTTTATAATTTTATATTTCTCTATTACTAATATTTAAAATATAAAAAATTAATTTTAAATGACTATTCTAGAGAAGTCACTTAAATCAAATTATATGTAATTAAAATTTAATTCTTGTATTTATGTATTATTTCCATATTTAAAATAAAAATGCCCTAAAGGGCACTTTTATTTTTTAATTTATCCCTAAATATGATTTTATTACTTCCTCTAGTATTTCATCTCTTTCTAGCTTTATAACTAAAGATCTCGCTCCATTATAATTAGTTATATAAGTTGGGTCACCAGAGATCAAATATCCAACTAGTTGATTTACTGGGTTATAACCTTTTTCTAATAAAGAATTGTAAACTTTTGTAAGTATTTCTTTTGTTAATGTTTTTTTATTTTCTACAGGATCAAATTGTATTGTTTTATCTCCACTCATTTTATCACCTTCCTATACAATCTTTAAGGATTGCAACTTTATATGGAGCAACCAATATTTAAGTTTTTTTATGTTCTTTAATTATATTATAAGACATATTTATTAAAAAGTATACTATTTAACTAAACTTTCCACTACAGTTTCTACTGTTTTTATTGCTTCTTCTAATTTGTTTGGATCTTTTCCACCAGCTTGTGCCATGTCTGGTCTTCCACCGCCACCACCGCCGGCTATAGTTGCAATTTCCTTAATTATTTTTCCACAATGTATTCCTTTAGCTACTGTATCTTTAGTTGCCATAGCTACAAATAAAACTTTCCCCTTATAGTCACTTCCTAAAACAACTACTCCACTTTGCATATTATTTCTTATTTTATCCCCTAACTCCCTTAGAGCATTTCCATCTATATCTTTTACAACAGCTGCTGCTACTTTAACATCTTTTATTTCTTTTATATTGTTTAATATTTCATCTTCTGCACCACTTGCTAGTTTTAATTTTAAAGCTTCTACTTCTTTTTCTTTTTCTTTAATCTCCAAAACTTGATGATTTAATTTATTTATAATTTCTTTTTCATTACATTTTAATATTTGTGCTGCTTCTTTTAATATACCATTTTTATTATTTACATATTCCATAGCTTTAAAACCTGTTACTGCTTCTATTCTTCTTGTACCAGCTGCAACTCCTGCTTCTGAAATTATTTTAAACATTCCTATTTCGCCACTATTTCCTACATGAATTCCACCACATAACTCTTTGCTAAAATGTCCTACAGAAACTACTCTAACATCATCTTTATATTTATTGTCGAATAATGCAATAGCTCCTTCTTGTTTAGCCTCTTCTATATTCATAACATTAGTTACTACATTATTAGCTTTCATTATTTCTCTATTTACTATTTCTTCTACCTTTTTTAGTTGATCCTCTGATACTGCTTCAAAATGGCTAAAGTCAAATCTTAATCTTTCGTCATCCACATAAGAACCTGATTGCTGTACATGTTCTCCTACTACTTTTATTAAAGCAGAATGCAATACGTGAGTTGCTGTATGATTTTTTCTTATGTTATTTCTTCTTTCTTCGTTTACTTTTAATATAACTTGATCTTCTAAAGAGATCTTTCCTTCTAGAACTTTTACAAAATGTAGTATTTTTCCTGATATATTCTTTTTACAATCTATTACTGATGCTTTAAAAGTGTCATTATATATAATACCTGTATCGCCTACTTGGCCACCCATTTCTGCATAAAATGGAGTGTTATAAGTTACTATTACACCTTCATTTCCCTCTTCAATGTAATTTTTAAAGTCCTCATTTTCTATAATCAAAGCTACTTTAGATTCAATTTCTAATTTATCATAACCTTCAAATTGTGTATTTATACTTAAATCTATTTTATTTAATATAGTATCTTCTGCACCCATATAATTAGTTTCTTCTCTAGCCGCTCTTGCTCTTTCCCTTTGCTCTTTCATTTCTTTGTCGAAGCCTTCTTTATCTATATTGATACCTTGCTCTTCTAATATTTCTTCTGTTAATTCTACTGGGAAACCGTATGTATCATATAGTTTAAACGCTTTATCTCCTGAAAGAACTTTATGATTATTATTCTTAACTTCTTCTATATAATCATTTAATATTTCCATTCCAGCGTCTATAGTTTCATCAAATCTTTCTTCTTCTAATTTTATAACTTTCTTTATATATTCCTTTTTTTCTTCTAGTTCCGGATAATTTTTGCAAGAATTTTCTATAACTATATCTGTTAAATTATTTAAAAAAGTATGATTTATACCCAATGTTTTTCCATGTCTTGAGGCTCTTCTTAAAAGTCTTCTTAAAACATATCCTCTTCCTTCATTAGAAGGTAATATACCATCACTTATCATAAAAGTAATACTTCTTATATGATCTGTTATTATTCTTATAGAAGTATCTTTTAATCTATCTTCTTTATATTTAGCTCCTGAAAGTCTGCATACTTCATCTAATATAGCTTTTATAGTATCCACTTCGAATATACTATCTACATTTTGCATTATAGTAGCCATTCTTTCAAGCCCCATGCCTGTATCTATATTAGGATTAGCTAATTTATTATAGTTTCCTTCTTCATCCTTATCAAACTGAGTAAATACTAGATTCCAAAACTCTACTATCTTGTCTTCATCACTAGCTTTTACAAATTCTTCTGAAGTTTTAACTTCTCCTGCACCTCTATCAAAATGAATTTCTGAACAAGGTCCACAAGGTCCCAAGCCATGTTCCCAAAAATTATCTTCTTTGCCTAATCTAAATATTCGTTTAGGATCTACATCTGTTTTGTTTACCCATATATCAAAAGCCTCATCATCATCTTCATATATAGTTACATATAATTTATCCTTAGGTAATTTTAAAACCTCTGTTATGAATTCCCAAGCCCAAGGAATAATTTCTTCTTTAAAATAATCTCCAAAAGAAAAATTTCCCATCATTTCAAAAAAGGTACCATGTCTTGAAGTCTTTCCTACGTTTTCTATATCTCCAGTTCTCACGCACTTTTGGCATGTAGTAACTCTTTTGCTTGGAGGAACTTGAAGTCCTGTAAAATAAGGCTTTAAAGGAGCCATTCCTGCATTTATTAAAAGTAAACTCTTATCATTTTTAGGAACTAAAGAAAAGCTTGGCAATCTTAAATGTGCTTTGCTTTCAAAAAACTTTAAATATTCTTCTCTTATTTGATTTAAACCCATTTTTCCCATGGTTTATCTCTCCTTTATTTTATATTTTTGTAATAAAAAAAACCTTCAATCCCTGAAAAGGGACGAAAGTTACATTCCGCGGTACCACCCTAATTTAAATACAAAATTGTATTTACAACTTCTAAAAAATAGCTCCTAAACAGCCTTCAGTATGAACTTTAAGAAGTTTTCACCACACACTCCTTCTCTAAATAAAGTTACTCTACCTACTCCTTTTAATCATCACTAAATATTTATTTAATGTTATTATGCTCAAATTATAAATAAAAATTACCATTATGTCAAGATATGCAAAAGTTTATCTCATTATTTATTTAGAATAGATAATAATTTAAATCCTCATATATAATTTTAATTATAACTCCTATAGGTATAGCTAAAACCATTCCAATAAAGCCATATATTTTTCCTCCTATTAAAAGAAGTAATATAACAGTTAAAGGATGCATATCCACACTATCTCCTGTAATTTTAGGAGCCAATATATCCCCTTCTATTTGTTGTATAGCATATAATAATATTAGAGCCCATAAAGCAGTTTTAGGTGATTTGGTTAAAGCTATCAATATAGCTGGAAGTGATCCTATAACTGGTCCAAAATAAGGTATTATATTAAAGAATCCGTTTATCAAAGATAATAATATAGGTAATTTTATGCCTAAACCTATCAAAACTAAAAAAGTAAGTATGGTTATTATTAAACATAATATTACTTGACTTATAATATACCTTGCTAAAATTTTATCTATATCCTCAGATACATTTTTTACAATACCTCTTATCTTAATGGGAAAAATCATAAAAAATTTTTGTATTATTTTATCTCCAGCAGCTAAAAAATAATATACTATTATAGGAATAACTGCATAATCTAATATGTTTTCTCCAAGATCTACAAATTTGTTTAAAAAAACTTCTCCAATTGATACTGTATAATTTTCAATTTTTCCATTTACTTTATTAAGAATTCCTCCCAGAATCTTATTATTATTTAATAAATTTATTTTATTATATATATAATCTATATATTTTTGAATATATCCTACAGAACTTGTTATATTATATCCTTCTTTTATTATAGCAGGTATTATAGAAATAATAAAAACTCCTATAATTGCTATTAATGTAGCAACTAAAAACAATGCAGAAAACTTCTCATTTATACCCTTATGGGTTAAAAATGTATGTATAGGTTTTAATAAATAATATATAACAAAGGATATAAAAAATAAAGAAAGTATATCTCTTACTATGGAATTTTTTATAAATATAATAAATAATATTAAAAATATTATTGTGAAAAATAATAACTTGCAATATAAGTTTTTGTAATACTTTTTCATAAGTTTTTACTCCTATGTATTTATTTTGCTTTTGAGCATAATTTTAAAATCTAAATTTCTACTTTTATAATTAAAATAAAGTATATTTTCTTCCCCTAATATTATTTCATTAGGACTTATTATTTTCTTCCCCTTTATAAAATTATTTAAAAATCCCATGGATATTATAATAGCTGATATTTTAAAATTTTCTTCATTTATTATTATATCTTCAATAACCCCCATTAAAACTCCATCTATATCTATAACCTCTAAATGCTTTATATCATTAAAGCTTAAATATTTCCCTTTTTCTAATTTTTTTACTACCATATTTTTATTTATAGATACTATATCCTCTATAAGTACTATATTATTTTTATTTAATATTTTATAAGAACTTACCAAAAATCCTATAATACTCTCTTCATTAAAGTCTACTAATACATCCTTTATAAATCCTAATTTTTTACCATTAGTATGATATACATTCATATATTTAAAATATTTACTTCTGTACATATTTGCTCCTTTTATATTAATTTTTCTAAATTTAAAGTTTCTATTAAAATTTAGAATTTAATTGTAAAGATCCTATCTTTAGTTTTATCAAAAAAATAAAAAATACCCTCTCAAATGAGGGTATTTTAAAATATTAATTATACAAATCTATTAATTACCATGTACATGTTCGTGAATATGTTCAGAATGAGTTTTCATTTCCCATGGTTCTAAACCTTGAGATATTCTATATTCATTTATTGCTTTGTGTATAGCTTCTTCTGCAAGTACAGAACAGTGCATTTTTACTGGTGGCAATCCTTCTAAAGCTTCTGCTACAGCTTTATTTGTAAGTTGCCATGCATCTTGTAAATTCTTTCCTTTGATAAGTTCTGTAGCCATACTTGATGATGCTATAGCAGATGCACATCCAAAAGTCTTGAATTTTACATCTTTGATTATATTATCTTCAACTTTTAAATATATTTTCATTATATCGCCACATTTAGCATTTCCTACTTCACCTATACCATTAGCATCCTCTATTTCTCCTACATTTCTAGGATTTCTAAAATGATCCATTACTTTTTCTGTATACATATTATTTTTCCTCCTTGTTTTTCATATAATCTTCCCAAAGTGGGGACATATCTCTTCTTTGTTTTATTATTTTAGGAAGTACTTCTAATACATAATCTATATCTTCTTCTGTATTCTTAGCTCCCAAACTTAATCTTAAAGAACCATGAGCAATTTCATGTGGTAATCCTATAGATAAAAGTACATGAGATGGATCTAAGGATGCTGAGGCACAAGCACTTCCTGTAGATGCAAAAATACCATTCATATCTAAATCTAATAATAAAGTTTCTCCTTCAATACCTATAAAACTAAAGTTAACATTATTAGGTAATCTTCTATTCATATCTCTAGGTCCATTTAATTTTACTTCAGGTATTCTTTTTTCAATTTCCTTTATTAATTTTTCTCTTAAACTAGCTAATTTTTTATTTTCTTCTGGCATATTTTCTATAGCTAATTCTATTGCTTTTCCAATTCCTACTATACCAGCTGTATTTTCTGTACTAGCTCTCTTACCTCTTTCTTGTCCTCCACCATGGATTAAATTTTGTATTTTAACTCCATTTCTTACATATAGAGCCCCTACTCCTTTAGGACCATAAAATTTATGAGCAGACATAGATAATAAATCTATATTCATATCTTTTACATCTATATCTACATGCCCTATAGCTTGAACGGCATCTGTATGGAAGTAAATTTTCTTTTCTTTACATAACTTACCTATTTCTTTTATTGGTTCTATAGTTCCTATTTCATTGTTAGCAAACATTATAGAAACTAAAATAGTTTCATCTGTTATAGCCGTTTTTACATCTTCTACGCTTACAAATCCATCTTCATCCACTGGAAGATATGTTACTTTAAAGCCTTCTTTTTCTAAAAATTGTGCCGTATGTAATATAGCATGATGTTCTATTTTTGTAGTTATTATATGATTTCCTTTATTTTTATTAGCATAAGCTATACCTTTTAGTGCCCAGTTATCTGCTTCTGAACCACCACTTGTAAAAAACACTTCATTTTTTTCTGCATTTAATGCTTTTGCTACTCTTTCTCTTGCTACATTTACAGCTATCTTAGTTTTATCTGAGAAAGAATATAAAGAAGATGGGTTTCCAAAATTTTCAGTGAAAAATGGAAGCATTTCTTCTAATACCTCTGGTTTTGTATAAGTAGTAGCTGAATAATCCATATAAACTTGTTTATTCATTATGTTCACTCCTTTTAATTGGTGAATTTATTTTTCTATAGTCTTCTACCATATCTTGTAAGGTAGTTGATTCCATTATATTATCTAAACTTTCTTTTATTTTTGCCCATAAAATCCTAGTTGCGCAACATTCCATATTACTACAGCTATCCTCGCCTTCTAAACAGCTAGATATTTCTATAGGTCCTTCTAAAACACCCATAATATCTGCAACTGTTATATCTTTAGGATGCCTATTTAAAATATACCCCCCTTGAGCTCCCCTTATGCTTTTTATAAGCTTAGCTTTTCTAAGTGGGGAAAATAATTGTTCTAAATAATACTCAGATATATGCTGCCTTTCTGAAATATTTTTTATAGAAACTGGTTGCCCACCGTAGTTAATTGCCAAATCTACCATAGCCTTTACTCCATACCTACCCTTAGTTGACAACTTCATTTAATCACATCCTTTTAATGTTGACCACTTTACTATGATTTATTTTTATAATAGCAAATCAGAGTAAACCTGTCAACAATATTAATAAATTTTATAAAATTTTTTATAGCTCATAATTAGAGCCCTTACAATATAATTTTATTATATATAATAATTATTTTTTAATACAAAAAGTATAGTCTCAATTCTATAAAACTATACTAAAAATTGTTTTTTATTTGTTTCCTTTAATGTTCTCCCAATATTTTTTTAAATTTTCTTCGTATTTATTATGTTGAGCTTCATAATATACTTTATCTTTTAGCTCTTTAGGTAAATATTGTTGTGTAACATAATGATTCTTAAAGTCATGTGGATATTTATATCCTCCTACTCCTAATTTTTCAGCACCATAATAGTGACAATCCTTAAGATAATTTGGTACATCTCCAAAATTAATATTTTCTAAATCATTCATAGCATTCTTTATAGCCATATAGGCACTATTAGATTTTGGTAAAGTAGCTAAATATATTGTAATTTCAGATAAAATAATTTGGGCTTCAGGAAATCCTACTTTTAAAGCTAACTCTATACCGGAATTTACAATAGTTAATGCATTAGGATAAGCCAGCCCAATATCTTCTGCTGCTATGACTGATAATCTTCTTGTAATAGACACCATATCTCCACTTTTTATAAGCCTTGCTAAATAATGAACTGCTGCATCAGCATCACTGCCTCTTATACTCTTTTGAAAAGCACTTATTACATTATAATGTTCATCTCCTGTAGCATCGCCTTTAAGATTAGACTGGCCTAATGATTCTACATAATCTAGTGTAATTTCTATATTGTATCCACCATGAGAATTTACAGCTAACTCCAAAATATTATAAGCTTTTCTATAATCCCCTTGGCATATTTCACCTATATACTCTAAAGCTTCCTTAGTATAAGTTATATTTATATTTTTATCTATTAGTTTAGTTATAGCTTTTTTTAATCCTAAAATAATATCCTCTCTATTAAGAGGTTTAAATTGAAATATATTGCATCTACTTAGAATAGCTTTATGTATAACAAAATAAGGATTTTCAGTAGTACTTGCTATTAATACTACTCTTCCATCTTCTATAAATTCTAATAAAGCTTGCTGCTGCTTTTTATTAAAATGTTGTAACTCATCTATATACAATACAACTCCACTGTAATTTAATAAACTATTTATACTAGAAGTTATTTCTTGAATATCCTTAATAGATGCTGTGGTAGCATTTAATCTATAAAATTTCTTATCCACATAATTGGCCATAATATTAGCTAAAGTAGTTTTACCTGTGCCTGGTGGTCCATAAAATATAGAATTACATATAGATTTATTTTTTATTAAATTATATAAAGGTTTGTTCTCAGATAATATGTGTCTTTGCCCTACAAAATCTTCTAATTTATTAGGTCTCATTGAATCTGCTAAAGGTCTCATTTTTTCACCTCACCAAAAAAAGACTTTACCTAACATTGTAAGTTAAAGCCTTTATTTTATCAAGTTATAAAGTTAATTCATAGAAAATTATTAATTCTATTTATCATATTCAGGTTTTCTATTTTTATAATAAACAACCTTTAAATTGCAATAATCTGCAATTTCTTTTGCTAAATTCAATCTATTTCCTATATCCTTAGCATTATGAGAATCTGAACCTAAAGTAACCGTCCTTCCTCCTAATTCATAAAATCTTTTATATATTTTAACTAAATTTTTTAAAGCTTTTTCATCCTTTAATCTTCTTGTATTAATTTCCATAGATTTTTCTTTTTCCACTACAACCCTTAAAACTTCATCTATATCTTCTTTAAAAATATCATAACTTATATCCGTATCTTCATAATTAGCATATCTTGAAATATAATCTATATGTCCTAAACTATCTACAAAATCATACTTTGATAAATTATAAATCATATTTTTAAAATAAATATGAAAAGCTTCTTCTTTACTTTTACCCTCATAAAATTTATCTAAATATAAATCTACTTTATCTATTAAATGAATAGAACCTATTACATAATCAAATTCTCCACTGTTAATTACTTCTTTTCCTTCTTCTACAAGATCTCTTTCCATTCCTAACTCTATTCCCAAAAGAATTTTATCATTTCTATATTTATTATACTCTCCAAAATAAGAAGGTACATGGAAACAAAATTTATTTTCATCCTTTAAGCCCAAATCCATATGCTCTGTTACTATTATACCTAAATTGTTATCTTTAGAAGCTTTTATAGCTTCATCTATAGTCATTTTAGAATCTGTAGAAAACTTTGTATGTAAATGCGTATCAAACATTTTTTCACCTCTTTTATAATATTAAACTCAATATTAACTAATACCTAAAAAATACTGTCCTTTGGACTAACATATATGTTAGAGAGAATAGTCATTAGATAAATAAAAAAACAGTTTTAAATTAACACCTATATTATACAGTATAATTAGAACTTTTGTTATGCTGAAATGGTTTTAATACCCATCTCTTATTTAGCTTATAAAAGCTACTATTAATGGGATTGTTATAATAGATAAAATAGTAGTTATAAATACACATTTAGCTGCCAAAACTACATCTGCATCATACTCTTCTGCAAGTACAGTAGCTAATACTGCTGTAGGCATAGCTTCTAATATTACACATATCTCTAGTAAGAGCTTGTCCGCTTTCAATCCAATCATTAAAATATATACTAAGGCAGGTATTATTATAAGTCTTATAAAAGCACCATAATAAGCTTCTATTCCCAAAAAAATTTCTTTTATATTTATATCTGCAAGCATGGCACCTACTATTATCATAGATAAAGGTGTAGTCATAGAGCCAACAGATTGCAATGATGTTTTTATTGGCATAGGGATAGAGATGTGAAATATAAGTATAAACATTCCTAGTACCGTAGCAATTATACCCGGATGCTTTAATATACCCTTTAAATTTTTAATATCTTTTTCTCCTGTATATATCATAATTCCTACAGATAACATAAGTATATTATAAGGTATACCAAAAATAGAGGCATAAAATACTCCAACTTTACCATACAAAGCTTCTATTACAGGATATCCCATAAATGCACTATTTGAAAATATAGTAGAAAATTTAAGCACCTTTCTAGCTCTTTCATTATGTTTTATAAAAAACAAACCACTTATTAATATTAAACCTATATGTATAATTATTGAATAGACAAAAAACATCTTAGCATTCTTTATCATATCTCCAGTAAAATTATAATTAAAAGAAGATATTATAAGACATGGCAAAGTAACTTTAACTAAAAGTTCAGAAAGTTTTTTGTTTACCTCCTCATTTAAAATTTCTTTTTTACCACAAATAATTCCTATACCCATTATTATAGAAAGAATTAAAACTTGACTAATAATATTACCCTTCAAAAAAAAACCCCCATATTTTAAAATCACTTAAATATATAATAAATCCTAAAAACCTCCTCTTTTATTATACTAAAAAAGGAGGTTTTATATATATATTATTTATACATCATTTATTTGCTATAAAACACAATGCAAGCATTCCATCTCCACAATGCGCTCCCATACCAATACCTAGCTCATTAATTATAAAATCTTTTACACCTAATTCATCTACAAGCATTTCTTTAAATTTTTCTGCTTCTTCTTTACAATGACCGTGAACTATGCCTACTAGCACATCTTCATGATTAATACAATTTTCCTTGAATTTATCTAAAAGATACCTTATAGCTTTTTTACTTCCTCTTATGTTAGTTATATTTTTTAAAGTACCATCTTTCTCTATGTGTATAATAGGTCTTATATTTAATAAAGTTCCTATAGTTGCTGAGGTTGCTGACACCCTTCCTCCTCTTTTCAAATGGGTTAAATTTTCTACCATGAACCAGTGATTAACTTTATCCTTATTTTCATTAATCCATTGTACTATTTCATCTTTACTTTTACCTTCTTTAGCCATTTTAACAGCATTATATACTAATATTCCTTGCCCTATAGAAGAACATTTTGTATCTATTATAGTTATATCTGCACTCTCATTTTGTGCTAGTATCTCTTCTCTTGCCATCTTGGCACTATTTACAGTACCACTCAATCCAGATGACATAGCTATATATATTATAGGCCTATTTTCCTTTAGTAATTCTTTAAATTTTTCTTCAAATCTATATTCATTAATTTGACTAGTAGAAGGCATTTCACCATTTTTAATTCCTTCATAAAATTCTTCATAAGATAGGGTTTTGCCAAAATCGTCTTCCCAGTCTTTTCCTTTAAAATTACACATAAGTCCTAAAAAAGGTATATTATTTTCATCTATAAAATTTCTTGGTAAATCACAACTAGCATCTGTAAAAATTATTGGAACCATAGTCTCACTCCTTATTTATAGTACTTTGTACCACTAGTATATTGAATTATTAAAACAAAAAATAAATCCATTAATTATAATTATATTCTATAAACTTCTTTTATATCCTTTATAATAAAGATATGTTTAGATAATTTTAAGAACTGCTAAAATAAAAACAACTATAAATATACCTAACCTAAAGAAAAATTTCAAGATAAATTTTATAATTTCATTATATTATAAAATAGTTTTGGTATAATCTATAAGTATTATTTATAAGTTCACTGGTAAATTTGTGATATAATTAAGGATATAAGTGAGATTTGTTTTAGGAGGCTAAAAATATGGCTAAAATAATTGATTGTAAGGGATTAAAATGTCCTCAACCTGTAATCAATACAAAGAAATATTTTGATTCTATAGAAGAGGGACAAGCTACTGCTATAGTAGACAATGAGGTAGCTAAAAATAATATTATAAAACTTGCTGAAAAAAATGGTTTTAAGAGCGAAGTAGAAGAAAAAGATTCTTTATATTATATAACTATTATCAAAGAGAATTATGCAGCTTGTGAAACAATTTTATCAAATGAAAAGAAATTAGTTATGGTAATTTCAAAAAATGTTCTTGGGGGCGGAGATGATAAATTAGGAACTGCTCTTATGAAGAGTTATTTATATGCTCTATCTGAAAGTGATAAACTTCCTTCCCATTTATTATTTTTAAATGGTGGAGTTAAGCTTACAATTGAAGGTTCTGAATGCCTTGAAAGTATACAAACACTAAAAGATAAAGGTGTTAATATACTAAGCTGTGGAACTTGCCTTGATTTTTATAATATAAAAGATAACCTTAAAGTTGGAGAAATAACAAATATGTATACTATAGTGGAAGAAATGACTTCTGCAGATAATACTATTTTTATTTAAATAAAATTTGTTTGTATAGCTTATAATTATATAATCTCCATAAACTCACACTGTCATAATTATAAGTATATATAAAAAGCAGGAATTTAAAAATTTCTGCTTTTTTAAATTTCGTTTAAACTATAATAAATGCGGTAGCATCAATTTTTTTACAGGTTCCATATATATTTTTTAAAATTTACTGTATTTCCTTTTTTATTGAATTAATTCATTAAATATACGAGGAGAACCTATTACTTATTTAATTTTACAATTGCTTTTATTGAATAAACTAATCCAAAAATAGATTTAATTTTAAGTAGTAAATATAAATAATACATATAATAAGCATTTGAATAAGCTTTAGTAATTCTTAATTTAGCGTAATTAAAAACTTGCAATTCATCACAGGACGTGTTGAACCGGTAGTGAAGCCAAGATGGCGATTCTACCGGGTAGCAAATTTTTAATGAACCCCAATTTAGAAATTCTTAGCGAAATGAATTGCTTATGAATATATTTTCATATTTACGGATTAAAATTAAATCTATTCATTTGGGTTCTAATCTTGATATGAAACTCCTATTTACATAGGAGTACGCGAATCACGCCAAATCATAGATTTGGGTTCTATTCATATGGAACTCCTATTTGCATAGGAGTAAGCGACTCACACCAAATCGTAGATTTGGGTTCGCTGCTTATATTTCTATTTCTTTGCCTACTTTATTTTGTAGGGCTTTTTCATATATTTTATATGCTGTTACAACATCTTGCACTGCAATACCTACAGACTTAAATAAAGTTATTTCTTTTTCATTTTTTCTTCCGTCTATAATTTTTGAAACAACTTGTCCTAATTCTCCTGTAATTTTATCCTCTTTTATAGTTCCCTTTTCTAAAGGTATTATAAAATCTCCGGCCTCGCTTAAAACAGCTTCTTTTGAATCTAAATATATTTTATCTGCTCTAGCTATAATATATTCATCAAGTTCTTGCATATGTTTCATATAGGATCCCACCCCATTTATATGAGTCCCTTCTTTTACATTTCTACCATCAAAAACTGGTGAGGTAGCAGTGGTTACTACTGTTATAACATCTGCATCTTTAATGGCATCATCTGAACTATTTACCCCTAATATCTCTGTATCATATTGACTTAAGCTTTTTTTAGCTTCTTCTACAAAGGCTTTTACTTTTTCTAAATTTCTACTATAAACTTTTACTTTTTCTAAATTTCTAGCGGCTAATAAAGCTTCTAACTGACATAAAGCTTGTCCACCTGTGCCTATTAAAGCTCCTATTTTAGCATCCTTTTTTGCCAAGATATCTGTGGCTGCCCCAGCAGAGGCACCTGTTCTAAGTTGAGTTAAATAAGTTCCATCCATTATAGCTGAAACTTGGCCAGTTTTTCCATCTAGTAATATCATTTGGGCTGGTACTGCTGGTTTTCCTAATTTAACATTTTCAGGGAATACAGATACTATCTTAATCCCTGCTGTATCTAGGTCTTCAATATAAGCTGGCATAAAAAGGCTTGATCCTTTATATTTAGGTATACTTATATTTGTTCTTAATGGAACTTCTGCTTTATTGGCTGAATAAAGCTTAAAAGCTTCCTTATCTGCTTCTATAGCATCCTTCATAGTAAATACCTTTTTAATGTCTTCTGCTGTTAAAATAAGCATAAAAATACCTCCATAACATAATATTAAACTCTTATATATATAATATTATATCATGGAGGATTATTAAATAGGCTTATTAATTTTTTACTATATCATATTAATTAATAAAATCTATACGTATTATAAATTACTTATTTTTCTATCTGCTACTGCCTGTTTTAATAAAAAATTTTCATTATAATCTTTAAGTTCTTTTTGGACTAATTTAGCCAACGCTACTAAAGCTATTAAATTTGGTATAACCATTAATCCATTAAAGGTATCCGCTAATTGCCATACTAGTGGTACATCTAAAACAGTACCCAATATTAAAGAAATTAAGTATATAGCAGTATACGGCTTCATTCCTTTTTTTCCAAATATAAATTTAACATTTAGAGCACCAAAGAAAAACCATCCTATCATTGTTGAAAATGCAAAGAAGAATAAACTAATAGCTACAAAAGAATTACCAAATCCTCCAAAACCATTTACAAAAGCCTGTTGTGTTAATTCTATACCTGTAGTTTTACCATCTAAAGCTCCACTTGTAAGTATAACAAAAGCTGTACAGTTTAATATTACAAATATATCTATGAAAACTCCGAACATAGCAACTAATCCTTGTTGTACTGGATGCTTAACATTTGCAATTGCATGAGCATGAGGTGTAGATCCCATACCAGCTTCATTTGAAAATAAACCTCTAGATACACCATATCTCATAGCTTCTCTTACAGATGCACCTATAAGACCACCTGTAGCAGCTCTTGGATTAAAGGCTCCTACAAATATCATCTTAAGAGCTGGGATTATATTATAGTAATTTTTAAATATAATTATTAAACTCCCTAGTATAAATAATGCTCCCATTATAGGTATTAGTTTTTCTGTAACTGATGCTATACGTTGTATTCCACCTATAACTATCATAGCTGTAAGCACTACTAATACTATTCCTGTAATTAAAGTTGGAATATTATAGGCTTTATTCATTGATATAGAAATAGAATTTGACTGAACCATATCTCCTGTTAAACAGGCTGATATCATCATAGCAAAAGCAAAAAATTTAGCTAGTTTTTTACTACCTAGTCCATCTCTTATATAATAAGCTGGTCCTCCTAATACTTCACCATCTTCATCCTTAACTTTGTATTTTTGAGCTAAAACAGCCTCTGCAAATATAGTACCCATACCAAAAAAGGAACTAATCCACATCCAAAATATAGCTCCTGGTCCACCAGACGCTATAGCTGTTGCAGACCCAGCTAAAATTCCTGTTCCTACCTGTGCTGCTACTGCAGTAGCTAATGCTTGGAATGAACTAATCCCATCATCATTATCACTTTTAGTAAATACTTGTTTAAACATTGCCTTAAACTTTTTAACTTGTACAAAACCTAATTTAAAGGTAAAAAATATTCCTGCACCACATAAAAAAAACATTAATATATAGGTCCATAGCACGTTGTTGATATTTTCAAAAACATTTAGTAAAAATTCCATAAACTTCTCCCCTTTTTATGTATATCTTAAAATGTATTAGGATCAAATCCTCATTGTAAATGTTATCATTATTCAAATATTAAGTAAAACTAGTATTTATATCTTTATTCTTTATTTAAAATAATTACCTTTGAATATTTTGAATTTACTGCACAATAATCTTAAAACCTTTAATAAATTGCAATTGTAACGTCTATACATCGTTATAATTGTTAAAAAATATACATTTATGAATATTTCAAAATATATTATTTCATGTTTATTAACAATCTATTTTATCACTGTATATTTAAGAAGTGGGCTTTAAGTAAGCTTTTAATATTTTAAAATTGCAGTTATATGTGCAAAATAGAATTTAATCAATCAATTTTTATATTATACTGTCTTATTTATTTATATTTAAGTATTTTTTTTAATTTAAATATAAATATACTTATAAAATATACTTATATCTTGTATATTGTTTTACTTATATATATGTAAAGATAAATCTATTTTTATCAATATATCTTATAAAAAAATAACAAAGTATTCAGAAGATTTTAAAGATAATCTATCTTAAATACTTTTTAAATTTTAAAAACAAAAAAATATCTTTAACAATATTATATATGTTTAGTATGTTAAAGATATTCTTTTATTCTATATTTTTTATTAATAATACCTGTTAAATAATTTTTTTCTTATAACTTTTATTATTTAAATTAAATTCTATCTAAGTTCTAGTATTTCACAGAGACATCATTTTCATAATTATTAAGTTCTTTTTTAACTAATTTAGCTAAGGCTATTAAAGCTATTAAATTAGGTATTACCATAAACCCATTAAAAGTGTCCGCTAATTGCCATACCAATGGCACATCTAAAACTGTTCCTACTACCAAAGCCACAAGAAATATTACTATATAAGGTTTTGTCCCTTTATCACCAAATATAAACTTAACATTTAGTAATCCAAAGAAATACCATCCTATTATTGTTGAAAAAGCAAAGAAAAATAAACTTATTGCTACAAATATATTACCAAAATGCCCAAAACCATTTATAAAAGCTTGTTGTGTTAATTCTATGCCTGTAGTTTTTCCATCTAAAGCTCCAGTTGTTAAAATTACCATAGCTGTACAAGTTAAAACAACAAAAGTATCAATAAATAATCCAAACATAGCTACAAGTCCTTGCTCTGCTGGATATTTAACATTTGCAACAGCATGGGCATGTGGAGTGGATCCCATACCAGCTTCATTAGAAAATAATCCTCTAGATATTCCATATCTCATGGCTTCCCTTACAGATACACCAATAAGTCCTCCTGTAGCTGCCTTAGGATTAAAAGCACCTACAAATATCATTTTAAATGCTGGGCCTATGTTATCATAATTAATTCCTATAATTATCAAACTTCCTATAATGAAGAATAAAGCCATAATAGGAACTAACTTTTCTGTAACTGATGCTATTCTCTGTATTCCTCCAAGAACTATTAATGCAGTAAGTATTGCTACTATTATACCTACAACTATATTAGGAATTCCAAAAGCTTTATTTACAGATATACCAATTGAATTAGATTGAACCATATCTCCAGTTAGACAAGCTGATACCATCATTGAGAAAGCAAAGAATCCTGCTAATTTTTTACTACCAAATCCATCTCTTATATAATAGGCTGGTCCTCCAAGCACTTCTCCACTGTCTTTTTTAACTTTATATTTTTGTGCTAAAATTGCTTCTGAAAATATAGTTCCCATACCAAAGAAAGCACTAACCCACATCCAAAATATAGCGCCTGGTCCTCCAGCAGCAATAGCAGTAGCAGCTCCTGCTAAATTTCCCGTTCCAACTTGTGCTGCTACTGCTGTAGCTAATGCTTGGAAAGATGTTATACCTGAATCATTATTTTGATTTTTTGAAAAGACCTGTTTAAACATGGCTTTAAATTTTCTTACCTGTACAAACTTTAAATTAAAAGTAAAAAATATTCCTGCTCCAAACAAAAAGAACATTAAAATATAACTCCAAAGTATATTGTTAAAGCCTTCCACAATCTTTAATAAATCCATAAAAACCCTCCTTTGTTTTAGTATTCTTTATAAAATCGCTTTTATTTATTGTAAATGTTATCATCTTTTAAATCCTTCGTAAAATCTTATTTTAAGTCAAATTAGTTCATTTTTTTAAATTAAATCTGATTTTTTCAAATTTACTGTATATTGATTTATTTATTTGGCTTTCTTGCAACATAAAGTTATTTTTACTATATTCTTGTTAAAAAATATACATATGTGCAATTAAAATATTGGTAAATTGCACATATCTTACATAAATATTACCACATTAAATTTAGCTAATATTTTAACAAGAGATTTTAATATTCTGTAACAAATTCAGAAACACATCTATATATTAATATTATAGAAATTTTTAGCGAGGTTTTATTATGTTTGATTTGCCTTATTTTGATAAAGACAAAATAAGATTTAGAAAAAGTGATGAAAAATCACATCTTAGAATTCTTCATGCATCTCCTGACACCCCTGCAGTAGATATAGATATATATATAAATGATAAATTAATATCTAGAGGACTAGCATATAGAAACTTTACTGAGTATATGCCTTTAGAGTCTAACGATTATAACATAAAAGTATTTCCTGCTGATAAAAAAGATGTAGCCATTATAGATGAAAATGTTTTTATTCCACCAAATTCTATTTATACAATAGCGATTACAGGTCTTTCTCAAGATATATCTTTATTTAATATACTTGATAAAAAATTAGATAGCAAGGATCCAAATAAAGCTTATGTTCGTTCTATTAATCTTTCTCCTGATGCTCCCAATATAGATTTTTATATGAATGACAAAGAAATATTTAATAATGTAGATTATAAAAATATAACAGATTATACCTCAGTAGATCCTAAAAATTATACCTTAAATTTAAAACTTGCTAATACAGAAGATACAATATTAACATCTCCAAATGCTAATTTAAAAGCTAATAAATATTATACTGTTTATATTATAGGATTAACTGATGGAAAATCTTCTTTGCAGGTGTTAATTCCTCTTGATGGAAACTCATATATAAAATAATTGATATTTAAAAATAAAATTTAGGCATAAAAAGGGCCCTATTTAATTATAATTTCTTATTAACTAAATAAGGGCTTTTTTTAGGCCTTATAAACATATTTCTTTTCTTGACTTCATAAGTTTTTACTTCTAATAAAGCTTAGAAAATAGTTATACAGTGATGTATCCTCTCTTCACTCTTACTTTCAAAAATATTAGTTCTGATAATCATCGGATAAAAATTTTTGATTAATTAACATATTTTTATTTTAGTATTACTTCTCCTGTTTTATTATCTATTTCTATATTTACTTCAAAAATATCTTTAATATAACTTTGTGGCAACATTAATTCATTATTTCTTATTTTTATATTGTTATCTATTTTTCTATTTAACTTTGTTGAACTATTTTCTATAAAGATCACGTCTTCATTAACCCTAATGTTCTTATCCATCACCTTTATAATTATACTATACTCATCATCATTATACAGCTTTACTCCTAAAGAATCAGCTACATACTTTAAAGGTAAATATACATTATCATTTTCATCTTTAAAAGGACTTACATTCATCTGAAACTCTTTTTTAGAAATCTTACTTTTTTTGTATTTACTTTTATTAATTTCAAAAACTGCTTTGCCATATTTATGATGATATATAAATCTTACAGCACTTAAAAGAAGGGCGAATAAACTAAAAGATAACAAACTTATAAAGGTGTATAAAAATATTTTCACTATATCACCTCTTTATTATTATAAAAAATAAGTTTAAACTACACATTATATAGTATCAAAATCTACTTTTATCTGATTTAATTATAATATTCTAGTTAGTGTTTTGTCAATTCAAAAATTTAAGAAATTAAAATATTTTCAGAAAAATTAGTAGCTTTTTACAAAAACATATATGCCATATAGTGTAAATTAGAAGAATAAATTCAATTTTAAATATATAGATAAAAAAATATACGTAATAACCACATTAGTTAATTACGTATATTTTTCTATTTTTTATATTAAGAATAAGTATAGTTTATTCTGTCCTTTTAAAAATATATATAATATTTATCTATAATATTTTATTCCAGCATCAAATATTTTTTGATCTTTATTACCTGATATATTTTTTAATGTTCCATAACTTATTCTCTCTGAATGTGCCATTTTTCCTAGAATTCTGCCATCAGGGCTGCAAATACCTTCTACAGCAAATATAGATCCATTTGGATTACATTTTATATCCTCAGTAGCATTTCCATTAACATCTACATATTGAGTAGATATTTGACCATTATTTATTAGCTTTTTCATTACACTATCTTTAGCATAAAACTTACCTTCTCCATGAGATATAGGTATTGCATGTATATCTCCTACTTTAACATTATTAAACCATGGTGATAAATTAGACACTACTTTAGTGTATACTATTTTAGATTGGTGTCTTCCTATATCATTATAAGTTAATGTTGGACAATTTTCATTTATATCGCAAATTTCGCCAAAAGGTACTAATCCTAATTTTATTAAAGCTTGGAATCCATTGCATATTCCTAACATTAATCCATCTCTCACTTTAAGTAATTCCATAACTGAATCTTTAACTTTTTCATTTCTAAATATATTTGCTATGAATTTACCAGAACCTTCTGGTTCATCTCCTGCACTAAATCCACCAGGTAACATAATTATATTGGTCTTTTTTATTTTGGAGCTTAAATTATCTATAGATTCCTTTATATTATTTGAATTCATATTATTAAATACAACTAATTCTACTTCTGCCCCTGCTTTCTCAAAAGCCCTTTTAGAATCATATTCGCAATTAGTACCTGGAAATACTGGTATTAAGACCCTCGGCTTAGGAATTTTTATACTTGGTGATTTTACATTTTTATTTTCATATATCGGTATATTTAGATCTTTTTTGTATTCTTTTTCTACTTTTGATTTAAATACGCCCTCTAAGGTACTTTCAAATTCTTCATAACACTCATCTAGTAATATTTCTTCATCTCCAATTTTTATAGAGGCTGCTGCAATAGTTTTACCTATTATTTTATAATCTATTTCTTTTAATATATCCAAATCAAAATCTTCATTAACTTCTAATATTATAGAACCATAATCTGAAGAAAATAGTTCTTCCCTATCTAGATTTTTTAATTCTATCCCTATATTGTTACCAAAACACATTTTACTTACTGCTTCTGAAATTCCTCCGAATTTAATGGTTGATGAAGCCAAGACATTACCTGTTCCTATTGCCTTATACACACTTTCATAATTTTTTTTAAGTCTATTAAAGTCAGGCATTTCTTCTTCATTTCTTTCACATTTTATATATATAATATTATTTCCTACTGATTTAAATTCTGATGATATTATTCTATTTACATTGGTAGTACCTACCGCAAAAGATACTAAAGTTGGTGGTACATTCATATCTTTAAAAGTTCCAGACATACTATCTTTTCCACCTATAGCTGCAATAGAGAATTCCCTTTGAGCCTTTAGTGCTCCTAAAAGTGCTGCTAATGGTTTTCCCCATTTTTTTTCTTTATTATCTAGTTTTTCAAAATACTCTTGAAAAGTAAGCCTTATCTTTTTATAATCTACTCCCATAACTACTGCCTTTGTTACAGATTCTATAACTGCATACATAGCACCATGGAAAGGACTCCATTTAGATATTTTTGGATTAAATCCATAAGTCATAACTGTAGCTGTAGTAGTATCTCCTTGTAATACTGGGAGTTTAGCTGCCATACCTTCCTGTGGAGTTTTTTGATATTTACCACCTAAAGGCATTAAAACAGTACTTGCTCCTATTGTACTATCAAACATTTCTACTAATCCTTTTTGACTGCATACATTTAAATCTTTTAAATTTTCTATCCAATTGCCCTTTACATTTTCTTTTGAATCTAAAGATATTTTATTAAAGTAATCTTTCTTTTCTGGACTACTTATATAAGCCTTAGTTTTTTGCCTTATACCATTTGTATTTAGAAATTCTCTATCTAAATCTACTATAATACTATCTTTCCATAGCATTTTAAGCCTTTTCTCTTTTTTAACTTCTGCAACTACTGTAGATTCTAAATTTTCTTCTTTTGAAAATTTAATAAACCTTTCTTTATCTTCCTTTGAAATTACCACTGCCATACGTTCTTGTGATTCAGATATAGCTAATTCTGTTCCATCTAATCCTTCATATTTTTTAGGCACTTTATTTAAATCTATATGAAGACCTTCTGTAAGTTCACCAATAGCTACAGATATTCCGCCAGCTCCAAAGTCATTACATCTTTTTATCATAGTACTTACTTCTTTATTCCTAAATAATCTTTGAATTTTTCTTTCTGTTGGTGCATTCCCTTTTTGTACTTCTGAACCACAATTTTCAATAGAAGCTTCCGTATGTTTTTTAGAGGAACCAGTAGCTCCTCCTATACCATCTCTTCCTGTCTTTCCCCCCAACAATATAACTATATCTGAAGGTTTAGGTTCTTTTCGTATTACATTTTCCATAGGAGCAGCTCCTATAACTGCCCCAATTTCCATCCTTTTAGCCATATAACCTTCATCATATATTTCCGCAACTTGCCCTGTAGCTAAACCTATTTGATTCCCATAGGAACTATATCCGTGAGCTGCTTCAGTAGTTATTTTCTTTTGAGGGAGTTTTCCTTCTAATGTATTTTCTAAACTTTGTCTTGGATCTGCACTACCTGTAATTCTCATAGCTTGATATACATAAACTCTTCCTGAAAGAGGATCTCTTATAGCTCCTCCAACACAAGTAGCTGCTCCACCAAAAGGCTCTATCTCTGTAGGATGGTTATGAGTTTCATTTTTAAACATAACAAGCCATTTTTCTATATTTCCATTAATTTCAGCATCTACTACTATACTACAAGCATTAATTTCTGGAGATATATCCAAATCCTCCATTAGCCCTTTTTTTCTTAATTCTTTTGCAGCTATGGTAGCTATGTCCATAAGACAAGTAGCTCGTTCTTTTTCATATATGTGTTTTTTAATATTTTTATAATCTTCATAAGTATTCTTTATTGCACTAGTATATAATCCATCTTCTATTTTTATATCTTCTATTTCTGTCATAAAAGTTGTATGCCTACAATGATCTGACCAATAAGTATCTATGACTTTAATTTCTGTTATAGTAGGATTTCTCTCTTCTTTAGTTCTAAAATATTCTTGACAAAATTTTAAATCTTCAAAAGTCATAGCTAAATTTCTATCTTCCAAAAAGTCTTTTAGCTCTTTTTCACTTAAATCTATAAATCCATCTAATATTTCTGCAGCTTGTACCTCTGGATATATATCTACTATGGAATCAGGCTTTTCAATTTGTGCTTCTCTTGAATCTACTTTATTTATACAGTATTCTTTTATTTTTTCAAATTCTTCTTTTGTTATATTCCCCTTTATAACAAAAATTTTACTATACTTTACAATTGCACCTTCTTTTTGAGTAAGTATTTGTATACATTGAGCCGCAGAATCCGCTCTTTGATCATACTGACCTGGTAAATATTCTACTCCAAAAATTTTATCTCCACTATCATAAGGGAATTTTTCTTCATACAAATCATCTACAGTCTTTTCTGAAAATATAGTATACTTAGCCAAATTATATTCTTCATCACTTACCCCACTGATATTATATCTATTTAAAATTCTTATGTCTTCTATATTTTTCATATTTAGACTTAACCTAAAATCCTTTAATACCTTTTTACTTTCCACCCTAAATTGTTCTTTCTTTTCTACGAATAATGTTTTTATTTCATTCCCCACTTTCATCCCTCTTTCCGAATATTTTTTTAAATTTCTTTTTTATAATTCGTGTTAATTAAATTATATCATAGGTTATATCAAAATAATAGATACTTTTACCTGTAAAATCCTGAATTTTATGAACCATATTTATAATTAGCTGCTATATATTTATTTTTTATATAAAAATAAATATATGTTATTACATAAAAAAAATAAAAGGAAGAATGTTTCCATTCTTCCTTTTATTTTATATATTTAAATATTATTGATTTCCTAATGTTGCAACCATAACAGCTTTTATAGTATGCATTCTGTTTTCAGCTTCATCAAATACGATTGAATGTTCGCTTTCGAATACTTCATCAGTAACTTCCATACCATTTAAACCGAATTTTTCATTGATTTCTCTGCCTACTGCAGTTTTTAAATCGTGGTATGCTGGTAAGCAGTGCATGAATTTAACTTCTTTGTTTCCTGTTTTATTTAACATTTCCATGTTAACTTGATATGGTTTTAATAATTTGATTCTTTCTGCCCAAACTTCATCTGGTTCTCCCATTGATACCCAAACGTCTGTGTATATAACATCGCAACCTTTAACGCCTTCATCAACGCTATCAGTTATAGTTATTTTAGCGCCTGTTGATTCAGCTACTTTTTTGCATTCAGCAACTAATTTTTCTTCTGGGAATAAGCTCTTTGGAGCAACTATTCTGAAGTCCATTCCCATTTTTGCCGCACCAATCATTAACGCGTTAGCCATGTTGTTTCTTCCGTCACCTGCATAAGCAAAAGTGATTTCATTTAATGGTTTTTCAAAATGTTCTTGAACTGTTAAGAAGTCAGCTAAAATTTGAGTTGGGTGGTCAGCATCTGTTAAACCATTCCATACTGGTACTCCAGCATATTCAGCTAATTCTTCAACGATTTCTTGTGAAAATCCTCTGTATTCTATACCATCATACATTCTTCCAAGAACTCTAGCAGTGTCTGCCATAGATTCTTTTTTACCAATTTGAGTTCCTGATGGTCCAAGATAAGTTACATGAGCTCCTTGATCTTTTGCAGCAACTTCAAATGCGCATCTAGTTCTTGTTGAAGTTTTTTCAAATATTAAAGCAACGTTTTTGCCTTTCATTCTTGGTACTTCTGTTCCTGCATATTTAGCTCTTTTTAAATCTCTAGCTAAATCTAAGAAATAGTTTATTTCCTTTGGTGTGAAATCCATTAATGTTAAAAAGTGTCTGTTTTTTAAGTTAAACATATCTTATTCCTCCTAATAGTATAATTATTTATATTATGAACTTTTATATTTAGATCACATATGTATTATGCAACCATGTTAGCTTTTTTAATTAATTATCTTACTATTCTTGTACCTGAAGTTCCATTGATAGCATCTTTTGCTTTTTCAAGAGATCCTATTAATGCAATTTTGTTTTCCTTAAATTCAACGAATTTTTTGCAAGCTTCAACTTTTGGAAGCATACTTCCTGGCGCAAATTGTCCTTCACCAATATATTTATCAACTTCTTCTAAATTCATTTGAGCTAAAGATTGTTGATTTGGTTTATTAAAGTTTATAGCAACTTGATCTACAGCTGTAAGAACTAATAACATATCAGCATCTATTATTTCTGCTAATTTTTCAGCTGCAAAGTCTTTATCTATAACTGCTGGAACACCTTTTATAATTCCATTTTCATTAACAACTGGAATTCCACCACCTCCACAAGAAATTACTACATTTCCTGCTTCAACTAATTGTTTTATCATAGCTTTTTCTATAACATCTACAGGCTTTGGTGAAGCAACAACTCTTCTGTATCCTCTTCCTGAATCTTCTTTCATTACATAGCCTTTTTCAGCTTCTAATTTTTTAGCTTCTTCTTCACTGTAAAAAGAACCTATTGGTTTTGTAGGATTTTGGAATCCTTGGTCATCAGCATTTACTAATACTTGAGTAACTACTGTTCCTACTGATTTATTAATATTTCTTTTATTTAATTCTTCTTCTATAGCATTTTGAAGATGATATCCTATATAACCTTGTGAAAATGCTCCACAAACGTCAAATGGGAATAATACATTAGCATCATTTGCTTTGTGTCCAGCTTCTACGGATGCTAATATTTGACCTACTTGAGGACCATTTCCATGAACTACTGAAACTGTATGTCCTTCCTCAATTAAATCTACTATTGATTTTGCTGTATCTTTACAAGTTTTTAATTGACTTTCAGGAGTTTTGTCTTTTGGATCTGATTGTAAGGCATTTCCTCCTAGAGCTAATACTATTTTCATAAAAGCACCTCCGAAAAATAATATGTTTAATACTTTAAATTTAATTACATACGTTAGTTTATGTAAATTTATGATATATTATAAATATAATTACAATTTTAAATGTTTGTAAATATATTAATATCCTCAATATTAGGAATACGTTTGCAAAACTAATTAAAGTTATAACAAATTAGTTAAAGTTATAACAAATAATTTTATAATAAAAAGCTATCTTCTAATAAATAGCACCATTTTATATTTATGGGTAATTTTGCAAATCATTACCCTAAAGTTTAATGTTCTACATAAAACTTAAAATTCCTTCTTAAAAATATAAAAACTTATATTTTAAAAGAATATTTTTTATATTTTTATTTTTTAATTAAAGTTTTCTTATTACAGATTCATTGTACATACTATTTATATTTTTGTCTACACATGATTTTGCTTTAAATTTGCTATATTTTTTGAATTTACATAGTTTTTCTACAATATATCACAAGAATATGGGCTTATGCTCTTATTTAAAGGCATAAGCCCTATCTATTATGTGTAAATTCTACATTTTTTATGCATTTTGATACAATGGGTATTTTTTACAAACCTCTTTTACTTGATCCTTAATCTGAGATAAATTTTCTTCTCTATGTTCTATAGAATAGTTAATGAAATAGGCTATTTTTTTCATTTCTTCTTCCTTAAATCCTCTTGTAGTTACTGCTGGAGTTCCTATCCTAATACCACTAGTTACAAAAGGGCTTAAAGTTTCAAAAGGTATTGTATTTTTATTCACAGTAATTCCTACTGAATCTAAAAGTTTTTCTGCATCTTTTCCGGTTATTTTTTTATCAGTTAAATCAATTAGTAATAAATGGTTATCTGTACCACCAGATATTAATCTAAATCCGTACTTAATTAATTCCTCTCCAAGAGCTTTGGTATTTTTTATAACTTGATTCATATATGTTTTATAATCCTCTTTTAAAGCTTCTCCAAAACAAACCGCTTTTGCTGCTATAATGTGCATTAATGGTCCCCCTTGAATTCCTGGGAATATAGCTTTATCTACTGCCTTTGCATATTTTTCTTTACATAAAATAGCTCCACCCCTAGGTCCTCTTAAAGTTTTATGAGTAGTTGTTGTAACAAAATCTGCATAAGGCATTGGTGATGGATGTAATCCTGTAGCTACAAGTCCTGCTATGTGAGCCATATCTACCATCATATAAGCATCAACTTCATCACAAATTTCTCTTATCTTTTCAAAATCTATAATTCTAGGATATGCACTAGCTCCAGATACTATCATTTTAGGCTTATTCTCTAAAGCTATTTTCCTTAACAATTCATAATCTATAATTTCTGTTTCTTTGTCTACACCATAAGATATAAAATTATATAACTTTCCTGAAAAATTTACTGGACTTCCATGAGTTAAATGTCCACCATGAGTTAAATCCATTCCTAATATAGTATCCCCTGGCTGAAGTACAGACATGTAAACTGCCATGTTGGCTTGTGATCCAGAATGTGGTTGTACATTAGCATGCTCTGCACCAAATAACTTCTTCAATCTTTCTCTTGCCAAATCTTCTACTTCATCTACAAATTCACATCCTCCATAATATCTCTTATGTGGATATCCTTCTGCATATTTATTCGTCAATAAAGATCCCATAGCTTCCATTACGGATAAACTTGTAAAGTTTTCTGAAGCTATTAATTCAATATTATATTCTTGTCTTTCTGCCTCTTTTTTTATCATCCCTAATATCGTTGAATCGTTGTTTGTTAAATTTGTAAAGTCCATATTATCACGCTCCTAAAAATAAACATATATTAATTATCAATTATAGTTGTAAAATTAAAAATAATCAATAAAATTCAACTTTCAACTTTATACAAAAATTTCACTTTACAAAGATAATTTTGGTGTTATAATACTTTTGATAACATAAAAATATAACAATAAACGGTGATAATATGGATATGAACAAAACAATTAAAATAGCTGCAGAAGCTGGAAAAATAATATTACAAAGTGGCGGAGAAACTTATAGAGTAGAAGAAACCATGTCTAGAATATGTTCTGCTTATAACATTGAAGATTCTGATAATTATGTTACCCCAACTGTAATAATGATATCTGCTACAAATAAAGCAGGTCAAACTGTTTCTCTTAATAAAAGAATCACAAGTAGAACTATAGATTTGGATAAAATAGATAAGGTAAATAACTTATCTAGAAATATAAAAGAAAACAACCTAACTTTAGAAGAAGTAGAAAAGGAATTAAACATTATAAAAAAAGGTGTACCATACAATTATAAAATAGAAATAATTTCTTCTTGTTTTATTTCTTCTTTCTTTACATTATTGTTTGGAGGAAATTTTTTAGACTTTTTAATATCTTTCATAATAGGAGCTGTACTAAAACCTGTACTTTCTTTTCTAAGCTACTTAAATGTAAATGTATTTTTTACTAACTTAGTAGGAGGATTTACAGTATCACTTTTAGCTCTGTTAAGTACATTAGTAGTATCTGGTTTAAATGTAGATAAAATAATAATCGGTTCTGTAATGATACTAGTTCCAGGAATTGCAATAGTTAATGCTTTAAGAGATACCATTGCAGGAGATTTAATTTCTGGAATTATAAGAGGTGCAGAAGCATTTTTGATAGCTGTAGCAATAGCAGTAGGCTCTGGTGTAGTACTTAAATTATGGATACATCTAGGAGGAACCACTTTATGATTATGATTTCAAATTTTATATTTTCATTTTTAGCCTCATTAGGATTTGCATGTATATTTAATATTAAAGGTAAAAAACTTATATATGCATCTTTAGGTGGAAGCATAGCTTGGTTATCTTATCTTATATGTAAAACCAATAGCCATTCTACAGTATTTAGCTTCTTTATAGGATCTATAGCAGGAAGCATATATTCAGAAATAATGGCAAGAGTAGAAAAAACCCCTGTAACCTTAATGGTAATATGCGCTATGATTCCTCTAGTTCCTGGTGGTGGAATGTATTATACTATGCAAAAAGTTATTGAAGGTGATGTAAGTGGGGCTTTAAATACGGGATTTACTACATTATCTGTAGCAGGAGCTATAGCTTTAGGTATGGTTATGGTATCTTCTATGACAAGGCTTATATACAAATTTAGGGAAAAGACTTCAATGAACATAAAATCAAAGAAAAACATAACAGAATAAACACAATTTTATATAAAATAAAAGAGTCTATTTCAAAATAAAATTAAAACTATTTTGAGATAGATTCTTTTAAATTAAAAAGGATTTAACATATAATTTCTTTTTAATTTTAATATAATCAGATTTTAAATGTAATAATGTACATTCCTTTATTTCATAAACATAGTAAAAGTGGATACTAGTTCTTCTATAGCTTCGTCTTTTTCCTTGTCTTCTCCTAAGAAACACTGTTTAGCATAATTTTCTAAAACTAATCCGCCTACCTTATTCATAGCAGCTCTTATAGCAGCTACTTGTATAAGCACATCTCTACAGCAACATTCATTGTCTATCATTTTTTCTATGCCCTTTACTTGTCCTTCAATCCTTCTAAGTCTGGTTTGTATATCTTTTTTAGCATCTTTCTTTTGATTTTCCATAACTAAAACTCCTCTTTTTCACTATAACAACATTAGTACCTCTACCGGGTATTATAACATTTTCTAATTATACCTTCAATTCTTTATAAAGCAATAAAAATATGTATATTTATAAATAAATGTATATTTATAAATAATTTTAACTTCTTTATTATTAATAGATTTTCCAAAATATAAATTAACTATAATATAAATTTCTCTATTAATTCTGCTATTCCATCACTATTATTATCCATATTAGTTATATAGTTAGCATATTTTTTTAATTCTTCTCTTGTGTTTTTCATAAATACTCCAAGGCCTGCTTTTTTTATCATACTTATATCATTTTCATCATTACCTACAGCTATACATTTTTCTATAGGTATATCATAATAATTAGCCAGTTTCTCTAAAGCTATTCCCTTACTAATTCCAAAATTACATATTTCTATATTGCTTATATGAGATTTAGTTACACTAACATTTAGATTATCTTGTATTTCCTTTTGTATTCTATTTAAATATTCTAAATCATCATCAACTACTACTATTTTATTTATTTCACGTTCTCTATCTTTAATGTATTTTTTACTGTCTGTAATTATCCTTATTTCTATTCTGTATTTTCTTTCTATACTTTCATTAAATTCATAAAATCTTTTTGTACTATAATCAAATTTTTCTGTACACATTATATTATCATGGTAAAAATGATAGTATGTATTTTTATATTTTCTTAAAATATCTATGATATTCAAAAATGTATTTTTATTAATTCCTTCATTATATATAGTTTCTTTTTTGTGATTTAAAATCAAAGCACCATTAGCACAAATCATTGGCTCTTCTTTAGCTATAATTTCCTCATAAAATTTTAATCCTCCTGGAACTCTTCCAGAAGATATAACTACCCTAACGCCCTTTTCTTTTGCTTTTTTTATATAAGAAAGAGTTTTTTTCGTTATTTTCTTTTCATCATTTAATAAAGTTCCATCCATATCTAATGCTATTAATTGATAATTCAAAGTTACCCCTCCCTGATAAATCTATTTTTTTATCATTATACCATTAATAAAGGTAATAAAAACTAAAAAAAATACATAGTTTTAATTAGTAATAAATTATGTAGGTGATTTATTTGAAAAAATTTTTTAATTTTATAATTTTAATATCTATTTCTTGCTTTCTTTTAACATCTTGCAATATAGTATTTCCTATAGATGAACTAAGGGGTAAAAAACCAAACAATTTCTATTATACTAATCTTTTAGCTAAAAATATAACTCTTGAAAAAGAATATAAAGCTACTATATTAGAAACTAATTTTTATAAAGGAAAAGAAATAGATAAAAAAGATAAAAAAACAATAAAACATTTTACAACTCTTTTGAGGAAACAAAATTTTAAAACTTTAGAAAAAAAACCAGAATCAAAACCAGCATATAAAATATTTTTTACTTTTGAAAAAGATAGATATATAATAAATGTATACAATAAACAATATATTTCAGTTCATCCCTTTGATGGTGACTTTCCTATGGATTATATAGATATGAGTAGTATACCCGAAGCCTATAATTTATATAATCTATGTGATTTTTTATTCAATAAATAGTATAAATAAAAATCATATATTACTAAAAATGCTAAGATGTTTTTAACTATAAATAGCTTTTTAGTTAACATATGATTTTTTCATATTAATAAAATTTTAGCCATACAATATTTAGCCAAATACTTGAATTATCATAAAAAAATATTATATCAATTATCAGTAACGTAAATAATAAAATACAAATTTATTATTTTCCTATAAAAAAATCTAAATAAATTATATAATCTTTATAATGAATTTTATTATAATAAAATAAATTTAAATAAAATTTTTTCTATAATTTTTTTTAATTTATATACATTATATTTTTTAATATTATAATTTATAAAACTATTAATGCTAATACTATTGATAAAATACTACCCTTTAATTTGAAAATAATTTTATAAAGGAGGTTAAATATATGGTTAAATTAGATTTTAAATATCTATACAATAAAATATCTAAAAGTTTTAAAAACAATATTTGGTTAAAAAAACAAAATATAAATAAAGAATATATAAGCTTACATATGGATTCTCTAGAATTTAATAAAAAATTATCTAAAATGATACTTAATAAAGATTTTTCTGCAAAAAGTACCTTACAATTATGCACAGGTTTATTAAAAAATATTTATCCTATAAAAAGTGAAAAAGAGTGCTTAAATAAAATATATAATTACTGCCTAAATAAAACCTTCCCTAATATTGATAAAATACAAAGTGATTCAAATTTAGATATTTGTGCAGAAGTATTTTTAAAAATATTTTGCATAATAAATGATTTTGAAAAAAATTATAATAGCTATATCTTCAAAGGCAAATATCCCTTGAACTTTTTAAAAGAAGAAGAAATACAATCTCTAGAAAGGCCTCAGGAGTATAAAAAATTTTTATCTAATTTTAAAAAAGATTATATTTATGAAATGATGAAACTTAGTGAAGAAATCATGGGATTTAATACTTTAGATCATGTATGTGGTGTTCACTATTTATGCCTTCATATAGGTCGTCAATTAAAAACTCTTGGTATACCTATAGATCTAGGCAGAGTATCCGGTGCTGGCGCTGGTCATGACATAGGCAAATATGGATGTACTGGTGAAGATTTGAAAAGGGTACCCCATCTTCATTATTATTATACAGATCAATGGTTTAAAAAATATGATATACCATATATCGGCAATATAGCCATGAACCACTCTACTTGGGATTTAGAAGTTGAAAATTTATCCTTAGAATCTTTAATATTAATTTATTCAGATTTTAGAGTGAAAAATATGGAAACAGAATCTGGTTATAAAATGCATATTTATTCTCTAAAAGATTCTTTTTATGTAATACTTAATAAGTTAGAAAGCCTAGATGAAAAAAAGGAAAAAAGATATAAAGCTGTTTATGAAAAACTAAAAGATTTTGAAGACTATCTTATAAGTTTAAATATAAATGTAGGTCCTAATAAAAATATATCTAATCATCATTTTCCTTTAAAGAACATTGAATATTCGTTAATGCAAGGAGAAGAAATAATAAATAATCTTAAAAATATATCTATATATCATAGTATCTATTTAATGCATCAGCTTAGAGATGAAATTTCTTTGGAGACCATATTAGATTCTGCTCGTTCTGAAAAGGATTGGAAAAATCTCAGGGAATATATTAGAGTTCTTCAGGAGTACTCTACTTATCTTACTCAAAAGCAAAAAAAACAAACTCTTAAATTTTTATTTGAAAATTTAACCCATCCTGAAGATGATATTAGAAAACATTGTGCTGAACTAATAGGCAAACTCATTGCTATCTTTGATGAAAGTTATATGAAAGAAATACCTTCTAATGTAGAACTTCCAAAAGCTGAAATAACATCTGTAGATGTTCTAAGTGAATATTTAAAGGCTATGCTCTCTCCTCCAGGTAATATGATCTATATAAATAAGTTCAATCTAGGATATAACATCTCTACAATGGTTGAATCCTTATTCAAATATTGTAAAGAAACTTCTTTAGATGATTACAGAAAAGTTCTACTTAATAGTTTTGATTATAAAAAATATAAAAATGTAGATATCCAACTTTTTTTACTAGATACTGCAAAATATATACCTATAGATTTCTCCTCAAAATATACTAAAAATCTTTGGGATTTTATATTCAATATATTAAAAAAGAGAAATCAATCTTTAAGGTTAGGAGCTCTTAAGACTTTAAATTTATTAATAAAAGAAAATGTACCTCAAGATATAAAAAATAAAATAGAAGATTATTTAAATTCATCTACTATAAATAAAAAATATATTTCTGAGAATTTGGTTAAATTAAATTTAGCTAAAAGTTTAAATATGAAAAATTTATATTCTAGTCTAGAAAAACATATTGATATAAATAAAAAATTAGTTACGGAAATATTTTTAAGTAACTTAAAATCCAATACAAGTTGGATAAAAAAACATGTGCAAATAGATCTTCTTCTAAAATATGTAAAAGAAAACCCATCTTCTTTTGCTATGAATACAGTTATACACTTTTCTAATCTTTTGAAAGTAAGCGATATAGAAAGTGTTAGAAGTAAGGCTGGTAATGCTATTTTAGATATTATGCCTTACCTAAGTTTAGCTGAAAGAAATGAAATTGCTATTGAACTTTTAAGAGGACTAGAAATAGAAGGTAATAGATTTACAGAATATATTCCAACCTATGCAGGGCAAGTAATTCTATGGCTTCAACCTATAGAATTAGATGAAATAATAAAAGATTTAACTATTAAATTTAAAAAATCCAATACAAACTTAAAGTGCTTACTTTTAAAAACCATAGGGATTACTATATCAAATTATCCTATCTATAAGATTAGATTTAAAGAAAATATTAAATTTTTTAATGATAGATTAATAAATATGATTGGAATTTTATTAAATGGCTTAGGAGATTATAACATACAAGTTAAACAATCTGCTTTTATATCTTTAGGTAAGCATCTTTTTAGTGAAGAAAATTCCTTTGAAGAAAAATCAGAATTATTTAAACTAACAGCAAAAAAAATACTTACTCTTATTGCAGAGGATAGAAACAAAAACTTAATGATGCTTACAAACTCTGTAGGTATGCATTATATATATAGATTTATATCTGATTACAATTTTTATGTGGGCGATTTAAATATACCCTCTGCAGAGAAAGTGGCCTTTTTTCCTGGAACTTTTGATCCTTTTTCTGCAAGCCATAAAGAAATAGCTAAAGCTTTAAGAAACATGGAATTTGAAGTTTTTTTAGCAGTAGACGAATTTTCTTGGTCTAAAAGAACACTGCCTAGTCTTTTGAGAAGGGATATATTAAATTTGTCCATTGCAGACCAACTTAATATATATATTTATCCTGCTAGTATACCTATAAACATAGCTAATAATGAAAATTTAAAAAAATTAAAAAATTTATTTCCAAAATCTGAACTTTATATAGCTGTTGGTAGTGATGTAGTATTAAATGCTTCTAGTTATAAAAAAGAAAATATAAATATACCAAATTCTATATTTAATTTTTCTCATATAATATTTCAGCGAGGAAAAAATAATGAAAGATTAGATAAAATAATTTCTTATATAAAAAGAGACGTTCTTATTTTCTCTTTGTCTTCTAAATATTCAGAAATAAGCTCTACACAAATCAGAAATTATATAGATGAAAATAAAAATATATCTAGTTTAGTAGACCCTATAGCAGAAAAATATATATATGAAAAAGGATTCTATCAAAGAGAATCCCAGGATAAATCTATAATAAAACCTATTTCTTTAAGATTAATAATTTTAAATTCCATAGATGACTTTATAATGAATGAAATTTCTTCTTTATTAAAAGATAAAAGAAAAAATATAAAAGAAATATTAGACAATATAAGAAAAAAACCCTCTTCTCGAATAATATTAATAAGAGATAAAAAAAATGAACTAATAGGATTTTCCTTATTCCATTGGATAAGATCCACTGTATTATATGAAGAAATGAAAGATAATTATATTACAGAATATATAAGAAATAATAGTACTGGTAGAATGCTATCTTTAGATGGATTTTATATTAAAAATATAGAAAAAAGTAAATATATAGAACAAGTCCTAGTAACTGAAACCTTGGCATTTTGTGCTTCCAGAGACTATGAATATGCTATATTTCATCCTAAATGCCCTGAATTCCAAAATCCCTCTATAATTGATATTTTAAAACTTCAAGGTTTTATTAAAGTTTCAGATACCAATAACTCTTTATCTATATATACTGCAGATATGAGCAATCCTTGTATATTAAACTTAGATATTGAAAATTTTATAAAAGAACCTTATAGAAACAATCAAAAAATTAAAAATGCAATTTTAGAAAGTAGAAAAAAACTACAAAAATCTCTAACAAATCTATATAAAGGTGAGCTGGTTTTATCCTTTGATAGCAATTTCTTGCATCAAGCTATGATTGACAAAATTTGTAGTGAAAATGATGTTCCTAGCTACGTGGAAAAGCCTAGAAATTTAGGCAACGCTATGTGTGTTCCCTATGGAGATATATTAGATAGATATATAGTACCTAATACTGTAACTAAAGCCCTTCATACTGAAAAAATATTCTATTCTAATATGAAAAATTTTAAAATAGGAGAATTTCCTCACTATCTTGATCTTAATACTCAAGTAAGAATGTTAAAATCCTTTAATAGATCTGTTATTTTAGTAGACAATTTACTTCATAAAGGTTACAGAATAAAAGCACTAGATCCTATATTTAAAGAAGAAAATCTAGGAATAAAAAATATAGTAGTAGGAATTATGTCTGGACGTGGAAAGGATTTAATGGATAAACAAAATAGATCTGTAGATAGCGTTTATTTTATACCAAGATTAAAACTTTGGTTTGATGAAGTATCTATGTATCCTTTTATGGGTGGTGACTTATTATGGCGAGGTAAATATCCTAAAAGAAATTTACTTCCTTCTATAAATTTAATATTACCTTATACCTACCCTAAATTTATAGTTAATAGTAATAAAGAAGCCATATTCAACCTATCTAAAACCTGCATAGAAAACTCTATAAATATATTAAAAGTTATAGAAGAAGAATATCGTAGCATAACAGACAGAAATTTAAGTCTATACTTACTTGGTCATGTATTTAATATCCCACGATGTCCAGATCAAGGCAAAAATATGTATTATGACTTAAACTTAAGTCCTTCTCACTACTTAAAAAATGATTTAGAAAAATTATTACGATTAGAAAATATTATGAAGGATTAATTATTGGTTTAATATAAATAATTATATAGTATTTTATGTATAAATCTAATAATAATATATAGGATGTGAATTTATGAATAATTTAAATTTATTTTATTACATTATAGAAAATTGCATTATAATTTCAAAGAAAGAAGAAAACTTTAAAAAAATAACAGAAAAAGAAGTTTCTTCTCATAAAGGATTAATGTATTTTTTAGTAGATCTAGATGAAAACAATTCTAGAAGAAGCTTTTTAATAACTAATACCTCTATGCTCTTTATAAAAAATGAAAATTTGGATATTTTAATAGAAAAATATTCCCTTATCCCCGTTCCGCAATTTATAAAAAAAGCTATACAAGAAAAAAGGTTAATAGGCATTAATAAATCTTATAAAAATTGGAGAGAAACACTAAAATTTAATCCTTGCCAAAATCCAAAATGGAAAATAAATATAGTAGGATTAGGCGATGTAGGTGGAACATTAATTACAGGTTTAAGACTTTTAGGAGAAGATTGTATAGAGGAAATAGGTATATATGATAAAGATATAAATAAAATAAGTCGATGGGAATATGAATGTAATCAAATTCAAAGTCCTACTTTAAATCCAAATTTACCTAAAATAAAAGCATTAAATGAAGATGAAATTTTCAATTGTAATATGTTCGTATTTTGCGTTTCTGTAGGTGTACCTAAAATAGGAAATGAAAGTAAAGATGTACGATTAGTTCAATTTGAAGGAAATAGTAAAATAGTATCTTTATATGCTAAACTTGCAAAAGAAAAAAATTTTGAAGGTATCTTTGCTGTGGTATCTGATCCAGTAGATCTTTTATGCAAATCAGCTCTAAAAGAAGGTTTATCCCCTAACCAAATTAGAGGATATGGTCTTGGAGTTATGAACGCTAGAGCTGCATATTACGCAGTAAAATATCCTGAACTTAAAAATTATCATGTAGAAGGAAGGGCATTTGGACCTCATGGAGAAGGTCTTATAATAGCAAATAGTATAGAAAATTATGATGAAAATTTATCTGATATTCTAACAAAAAAAACTAGAGAAGCAAATTTAGAAATACGTTCTTTGGGCTTCAAACCCTATATAGCTCCTGCCCTATCTTCTGGAAGTTTTTCTTTAATAGCCACTATAAAATCTCAGTGGCATTATAGTGCCACATTTTTAGATGGTGCTTTTATGGGAATTAAAAATAGATTTATAAACAATACTATAGAACTAGAAACCTATAAAAATATACCCTCTAAATTGCTAAAAAAATTAGAAAGAACCCATAGCTATTTAAAGAATTTTTAATATTCTTTTAAACATTTTATAAAGGGAATTTTTATAAATCTATATAACAATTTCCCTTTATTATAATAAATAATTAATTTTACTCTTTAAATATACTAACTTTAATAATTAAGCAAATTGCATAATTAAAAGATTTCTAATCCCTATATAACATATTGTGCTTAAGCAAATATATCAATACAATATATTGATATATTTATATTTAAAAATAAATTATGCAATTTTATCATTTAATATAATCCAAATTATATTTTAAGGAAGTGTTTTTATGGAAGAATTATTCCTTATAATACCAAATCCTAAAGTATCTAAAGAGTTAACGGACATGATTAAAATTTTTTGTGAGAACTTTTCTAAAGTTACTACAATAATAAATAGCGATAATTTATTAGACTTAAAGGAGAAAAAAATATTATTTACTATCGAAGTAGGTTTTTCTGGTATAGACTTATATATGTGGACTTTTTTAGAGAGCTTAAAAACTAAAGAAAAAGATTTTTTTTATAATTCTACAGCTACTTTGCTAGTTCACAGCTCTACAGAGCTTTTTACAAAAGATGTATGTCAAAATTTAATATTTATAACCAATTCTTTAGGTTGTAGATTTATAGGTCATCCCATAATTGAAGCAACTGCTTCTTTTAAAAATTTTTTAACTTGGCAAAAAACTTTAAATATACCCTTAGAAAAAATTTGCTTAAATTTATGTCATAAACTTGGAAAAAGACTTTTAAATTATACTCCTAAATATATAAAGTCACCTAAAATAACAGCCCTTTATTCTTCTCCTCATACTTTTTCTAATACATTAAGTCTTTGGCATATGGCTTCATGTAAATTAAAAGAATATGATATAAATGAAATTCAAATAGAAAATGGTAAAGTTCAAGAATGCAAAGGTTGTTCTTATAAAACATGCTTACATTATGGTAAGCAAAATAGTTGCTTTTATGGTGGTTTTATGGTTGAAAATATATTACCGGCTATAAATGGATCTGATATAGTAGTATGGCTATGTCCTAACTATAATGATGCTATTTCATCTAACATATCAGCTACAATAAACAGACTTACTGTACTTTATAGAAAAGCAAGTTTTTATGACAAATGCCTACTTGGAGTAATAGTATCTGGAAACTCTGGAAGTGATTCTGTAGCAAAACAATTAATAGGAGCACTAAATATAAATAAGGGATTTTTGTTGCCACCTTATGCTTTATTGATGGAAACAGCTAATGATCCTAAAGCTATATTCAAAATACCTAATATAGAAAAAAAAGCTCAAAAATTTGCACTAAATATAAAAAAAATCAATTGTAAGTAAACTTAAAAATTTATTTGCTTATATCTATTAATATTTTTTAAAACATTTTACCAATAAACATCACTATTTCATAGCAATATATTTATAAATAAGTTAATTTATTATGCTTATATATTTTATTTATAATAAGTTTACTATAAAATATATAGTAAACTTATTAAGTTCTAAAGGAGGTAATTTTTATTTATATAAAAGGCGATTTTCATACCCATACTAATGCTTCTGATGGCAAATATTCATCAAAAGAATTGATTTATCTAGCTAAAGAAGAAAATCTAGATATAATATCTGTAACGGATCATGATACTACAGATGGAATAGAAGAAGCATTATTTTATGGAGAGAAATTAAACATAAAGGTGATTCCAGGAATAGAATTATCCACTACATATAATAACTGCAGTGTCCACGTTTTAGGATATTTTAAAGGAAATAATTATAAAAATAATTTAATAAAAGATTTCCAAAAACACAAAAAAGAATTCAGAAAAAAAAGAGCTAATGAAATAATAAATAAACTAAAAGAACATTTTGATATAATAATAAGTTTTGATAAAATAATGGAATCCACAAAAGGGGTTATTTCGAGACCTCATATTGCAAAAGCAATTGTAGACGCAGGATATAATTATAGCTGGGACTATATATTTTCAAACTTTATTGGTGAAGGCTGCAAAGCTTATGTACCAAATAAAACCATCTCCACTGAAGAAGGTATATCCTTATTAAAGAAATCTGGTGCTATATCAGTCTTAGCCCATCCTGTATTAATAAAGAAAATTAATGTAGAGGATTTATTTAAATTAGATTTTGATGGAGTAGAAGCAATATATTATATGAATAAACTAGAGGATACTATTAAACTTAAAAGCCTATCTAAAAAATATAACAAAATTATAACCGGTGGTTCAGATTTTCACGGATTAACTAAAACTGATGGAAGCCATCCAGATAGAATAGGAGCAACTACTTTAGATCAAGCTAATATAGAAAAACTCTTAAAATTCATAGACTCAGTATAACAAAGTTGCGACTTAAAAATTAGTTTACAGATTATAGAGCACAGATGAGAATTAAAAGAATAAATACTGTTAATCAATAAGTAATTATAAAAATAAATAAGAATCTCTAATCTTTACTTTGAATCAACTATACTCTTTCCTCTATACTTTGTACGTGGAACAAAATCATCATTTTTCAGTTTTCCCTTTCAATTGGAATTTATAATAACATCTTTTAAAGGTATTAAAACAATAAATACTTTTAGAGAAAATAGATAGCTATAAAAATAAAAAGAATACTTTATTTGTGAACTAATATTTAAACGTGAAGTAAACAGGACGTGGCAGCAGAGCGTTAGTTTAAATATTAGGACACAAATATTAGAGTATTCTTTATTTTTATAGCTATCTATTGAACAAAAGTATTTATTGTTTTAATTTTCACCCTTTAAGGAACGTTAAGTCGTAATTTCCTTATTCTAAGCTTCTAATAAGAAAGCGCAGTATCCTCTCACAGCTTCATAAATATCAGCTTTACTAGCTATTTCCCAAGGTGCATGCATATTATGAAGTGCTACTCCACAATCTATAACTTCCATAGCATATTGAGCCAATATGTAAGCTATAGTTCCTCCACCACCTTGATCTACCTTTCCTAATTCTGCTGTTTGCCATGATACATTATGCTTTTCCATCATAGCTCTTATTTCAGCTATATATTCTGGATTTGCATCATTTGATCCCGCTTTTCCTTTAGCTCCAGTATATTTATTAAATACTATACCTTTTCCAAAATAAGCTGAATTTTTCTTTTCCATAACAGATGGATAATTAGGATCAAAGGCTGCAGATACATCAGAAGATAACATTTTTGAATTTGTAAGGCATCTTCTTAATTTTAGATCACTATAATTATCTGATGTTAAGTTTACTACTTCTGCTACTACATTTTCAAAAAACTTAGATTGCATGCCAGTTGCCCCTACACTACCAATTTCTTCTTTATCTACTAGTAGTGTAACACAAGTTTTATCTACCTTGTCCATCTTCATCATAGCTTCAAAAGAAGTATAAGAACAAATTCTATCATCGTGACCATAAGCCATTACCATACTTCTATCAAAACCATAATCTCTAGCTTTTCCTGCTGGAACTACCTCTAATTCTGCTGAAACAAAATCTTCTTCATCTATTCCATATTTATCATTTAATAATCTTAATATATTTTTTCTTACTCTATCTTTAGCATCTTTATCTTCTATAGGTATACTTCCTATTAGTATATTTAAATTTTCTCCCTCTACTACTTTAGCAGCCTTTTTATCCATTTGATCTGCTGATAAATGAATTAATAAGTCAGATACTCCAAATACAGGATCTGATTCTTCTTCTCCTACTACTACATTAACTTTAGTTCCGTCTTTTTTAACTATTACACCATGAATAGATAATGGTAGTGTAACCCACTGATATTTCTTTATTCCACCATAATAGTGAGTCTCAAATAAAGCTAAATCTGTATCCTCATATAAAGGATTTTGTTTTAAATCTAATCTTGGTGAATCTACGTGAGCACCTAATATTTTAAGGCCTTTTTCCATAGGTTCTTCGCCTACAACAAATAGTGCTAAAGTTTTATCCATATTATTTGCATACACCTTGTCACCTGGTTTTAATTTTTCATTATTTTTTATAATTTCTTCTAAATTTTTGTATCCATTTTCTTCTGCTAAAACTATAAATTCTTTTACACATTCTCTTTCTGTTTTACATTTAGACATGAAGTTTTTGTATTTTTCTGATAAGTCAAAAACCTTTTTTAGATCTTCCTCGGAATACTTATCCCAAGCCAATTCATAATTTTTAGTTAAATCTTTTTCCATACCTTTACCTAAGCGATGAATATCACTTAAGTTTTCACCCCTCTTCCATAATATTCTATTACACTATATATTTTAACATAAATTAATGATAATAGTTTAAATCTTCTATAAAATACATATTTTTATTTTATAGCCATTTTTTTCTTTTAAATAAATAAACTAAAAATAAAGATATAACAAATGTAAACCCTAGAACATATAAACATCCTTTAGGATGTTGCATAGGAGGAAGATTATCAAAATTCATTCCATAAATACTAGTAATTAAACTAGCTGGTAAAAAAATAGTAGCGATTAAAGTAAATACTTTCATTAACTCATTAGTTTTATTAGATATTTCTGACTCAAAAGCTTCCCTAACCAAAGAAAGATCTTGTACCAAAGTTTCTAATGCGACCATTAATTTTTCTATTTTATTATTTAAAGTTATACAATATTTAACACATTCTTCTTCTATCATAGCATTATCATTACTTATAAGACTATCTCCTATATATCTTAAAGGTGTTATATATTTTCTTATTCTATAAACCTGTCTTCTTAAATAAATTATTTCATCTATATGTTCATGCTTTGGTTCTTTTAATATATCTATCTCTATCTTATCTGCTTCAGTTTCCAAAGTAGCTATAACTTCATAATTTTTAATTATTATTCTATCTATAATATAATACAGTAAAATGAATGGTTTAGGATTTTCTTTAAGTAAAAAACAATTTCTGCATTCCTTGATATCATCCAATATTTCTTCTATTAAATTTAATCTTTCTTTATAAACTGTTATTATATAATCCTTGCTTAAAAATATATTTATTTCATTTGCTTCTACAACCTTATCATAATTTAATAAATTTAAAATAATAAATATATAATCTTTATAGAAGTTTATTTGTGCTCCTTGAGTATAATTCTCACATTCCTTTATATTTTCTTCCTTTAAATTTAGTTTATCCTTTAAGCTATTTAAATCCTGTGAATGAACCAATATCCAATAATAGCTTTTTCCCAGTGTAAAGTCGCCTTTAATCTCTTCGAAATCATTTAACAAATCAAAAATTATCATATAAAATCCCCTAAACAATATTTTTATATGAATATTGTTTGGACTTAAGGTATTTATTATTCTTATATAAAATTTTATTTATTAATCATTATTTGCTCTCCTCTATATTTTACCATAAAATTTTTGCATTATAATAGAAGCTAACTAAATTTTTATCTATTATAAAAATTCTAAATTAGCTTTATTATAAAATATATTCATTTTAAATTTTATTTGATTATATTATAAAATATACTATTTAAATTTTATTTGATTATATTATAAAATATACTATATTTTTTTTATATTAGTATCTTATTTTTTCTTTGTAAATATTAGTAATCTGTTATAACTTCATCTACTAATATATCATGAAAATCTTTAGGTACACTATCTATCACCTGGAAATCATAAGCTAAAGCTATTTTAGGAATTTCATTTTTTAATTTAGGCAGAAATCTATCATAAAATCCTCCACCATAGCCTAATCTACCGCCTTCATTATCAAAAGCTAAACCAGGTAAAATAGCCAAATCTATCTCTTTAGGATCTACTTTATTTTCAAAATTTTTAGGTTCTAATATTTTATATGACCCACACTCTGCAAGTTCTGAAAACTCCTTTATTTCTAAGACTTCCATTCCTTCTTTTATAGATATAACTTTAGGTACACATATCCTTTTCCCATTTTTCAAACTTTCCTTTATAATATCATGGGTATTAATTTCATTATTTAAACTTACATATATAAATATAAGACTTGAATTTTTATATAATAAACTTTCGTAAAGCCTCTTTTTTATTTTAATATCCTTTTTAACTTTTTCTTCTAAAGTTAAAAGCTTCCTCATATTTATAATCTTTTCTCTTAAAATAGCTTTATTATTCATTTTCTTTTAAACCAGCGGCCTCCTTACTAATTCTTTCATTTATTATATCTACTGGACAATTTTTTGTAACTAAAGTATATCTATAGTTTGCTGCAGCAGCTTCTATTATTACAGCTAAATTTCTCCCTGGTCTTATAGGAACAGTAAGTTTTCTAATCGGTATATTTAATATGTCTATATACTCCTTATCCACGCCTAATCTATCGTAACTCTTTTCCTTTTTCCATTGTTCTAAATTAATCATCAAATCAATTTTTTTATCATCTAATATAGAACTTAATCCATAAAGAGCTGCTACATCTATTATACCCATCCCCCTAACTTCCATCATTCCTGAAGTAATAGACGGAGATGTTCCTATTAGTATTCCATTTACCTCTTTAATATCCACTGCATCATCCGCTACTAATCTATGACCTCTCTTTATAAGTTCTAAAGCTGTTTCTGTTTTTCCAATACCACTCTCTCCTGTAATAAGTATACCGATGCCATATACATCTAAAAGTACGCCATGCATTCTAGTTTCTGGAGCTAATTTTTCATCTAAATAGGACATTAAAGAACTTATAAATCTTGTAGATATCTTATCAGTCCTTAAAACCCATTGACCTTTTTCTTTAGCACTATTTATAAATTCATCATGTGCTTCTAAATTTCTAGTTATTATAGTACATGGAGTTTTAAATTCAAAAAATTTATTTAACCTTTTAACTCTGAGTTCTGTTTTCATTACATCTAAGAAACTCCACTCTGTTTTTCCAACTACCTGCACCCTCTCATTAGCAAAATAATTGTAAAACCCTGAAAATTGAAGACCAGGTCTATTGATATCACTAACATCTATAATATTATTTTTTAATCCCTCTACTACTACTTCCAATTCCATATCTTTTATTAAATCTTTTACTCTAACCAAATGTTTTGCACCTCCTTTGAATAAAGATTTATTAGTTTTTTCTGTTAGGAGTTGGAATCTTTTCAACTCCTTCTAGTTGAACTTTTACATTTCCTTTTATTATATCTATGTATTCTCTTCTTAATTTTTGTTGTTCTATTTTTTCCTCTTCTGTAAGTCCTTCTTCTTTACTTTTTTTATATAAAAAATTAATTCTTTCTATAAGCTTTTTCATACCCATCTTCTACAACTCCTTAATATCAGTTTACATTTTATTTTACATCATATTATATAAAAATAAAATATATGAAATTTATTATTTATTAAATTAACGTTAAATAACAATATAGTCATTAAAAACAACCTAAAATAAGACATATATTCTTCTTAAAAACTATGTCCTTTTAAATGCTTCATTATTCTCAGTGCTTATTCTGTATATTATCCTTCAAATACTTTATTTGTAGTTATATAAAAGATTTATATATAATTGTATACTTATTTTATATTTTTATTATATTGTATATACATATAAACAAATAATATACTAAATTATAACATTTATAAAAAAAAATAATAACCTATTATATAAAAAAAAGTATGTATTAAAACAACTATATTTTAATACATACTATATATATAAAGGATTATTAAAGAACTAATTTAATTTTTAAATTATTCAACTACTATAGCACTCTTAGCTAAATTATGGCAGGCTTTAATAAATCTAATAGTTCCAGTTTTAGATCTCATAACTATAGAATTTGTAATAGCTTTTTCATTTCTACTATAAACTACACCCTTTAACAAATCACAATCTGTTATTGCTGTAGCTGCAAAATAAACATCATCACTTTTTACTAAATCATCTATATAAAGTATAGCTTTATGATCTTCTATCCCCATATTTTTACATCTTTCTATTTCTTCTTGGCTAGTTGGGCAAAGTTGGGCTTGCATTTCACCACCCATACATTTTATAGCGGCAGCTGCTATAACACCTTCTGGTGCTCCACCAGTTCCCATCATTATATCAACTCCAGTGTCTTCAAATCCACAAGCTAATACGGCTGCTACATCTCCTTCTCCAAAAAGTTTAACTCTAGCTCCCACTTCTCTTGCATCTTTTACTATATAATCATGTCTATCTCTTTCTTGAACTATAACTGTGAGCTCTGTTACATCTTTATTTAAAGCTCTAGCTACATTTAATATATTTTCTTTAGGTGATTTGTTTATATCTATAGCTCCCTTAGCTCCTGATCCTACAGCTATCTTCTTCATATACATATCCGGTGCATGAAATAAACTTCCTTTAGGACCCATAGCCACCACAGCTATGGCATTTTCTAATCCCTTTGCTATAAGTTTAGTTCCATCTACTGGATCTACAGCTATATCCATTTCTATCATATCTTTTGCACCAATTCCAACTTCCTCACCTATATATAACATAGGAGCCTCATCTAATTCTCCTTCTCCTATAACAACCTTACCTCTTACAGGCATTATTTGAAAAGCTTTATGCATTCCATCCACAGCTGCTTGATCCGCTGCGTTTTTATCTCCTCTGCCCATAAATTTTGATGCACTTAACGCTGCTGCTTCTGTTACTCTAGCAAGTCCCATAGCAATATCTGTATTTAGCATATATTTTCCCCCTCAAATCATGGTTTATTGTATACAAATAATATTTTCTATATGTATTTTGCTTTTATTTCATTTAAATAACCTTAATTAGCATATCATATTAATATATATGTAAGCATTAATCTTTTTTATTATATCATATTTAATAAATATGACAAGTGGCTTAAATAAAATAGATTATTTTGTTGAAATAAAAAAACTTTTCGACATCTTGTTTTTATTTTATAGCTTTTTATCAACAGTTCTATCCCTTACGCGCCAACAATTAGCATACTTTTCCACATTTCCTACACATTTTTTCCACAATTTATCAACATACTAATGCACATTTTATCAACAGAAATTATAGTTATTTATGTTGCAGAATGTATAACCTTGACTTACGAAATATATGATAACTTAGGAATAATCTGTTAGAATAAGGATATAAAACAAAGAAGTAATTAATTACAATTAAATTTACTCAATAAATGGGGTTGATGATATGAATAATTTACAATTAAAAGCTTTAAATTTAAAAATTTATTATCTTAAACAATATTTATATACCTTAATAGAAAAACATGATTTATCTAATTCTGAAGTAATACAGTGTAGTAAAGAATTGGACAAGCTTATTGTGGAATATGAAAATAAAAAATATAAAAATTTATATTTAAAAAATAACCACAGATAAATCTGTGGTTTCATTTTTAATAAACAAATCCTATTATTTCATCTATATCTATATTTCTACCTTTTTCATAAAAAACTACAATAAATTCATTTACACCATTATCTACAGTATCATCGTAACATACATATTGTGCTTCTATATCTAGTTCTTCTTTTAAATCTTCAAGTATATCATCTATATTATCTTTCGCTATGTCATTTAAATAAGGCTTATACAAATCCTCTTCTTCTTCATCTTCTATATTTCCTTTAGGTGATTCTTCTTCTGTATAAGCTTTAGCTGCTAATATTTCTTCTTCATCAAATTCATAATAAATTTTAATAGGGAAAACATCCTCATTATATTCTATTTCCTCAATATTATATATGTCGTTATCATTTAAATAATCTATTATTTCTTCTCTGTCCATTTTAATCCTCCTACTTATTATAATTTAATTATTAAAATATCATTTTTATTAATTCAACAAGTTCAAAAAAAATCCTTTAATTAGTCTAATTATATGTGCTCACACTTTATAAATATGTACTAATTTTAAAAATAAATTAACATTTAATACTTTTCTTTAAATATCATTTTACCCAATATATGATTTTTAAACCCAATAAGTGTTTAAATAAAAAATTTTATTATTTATAGCTAATATATTTTATATATAATTTAAAAATTATATACAATAAAGTTATTATAATCCTTATAAAAAAAGTACCTCAAAATAATAATAGCTTTAATTTTAATATAGTAAATACAAATAATACATGTAATAAACATATGAGTAAGCTTTAGCATTTCTAAATTTGACGCAATTAATTTTTTTGTAATTCCTTATAGGACCTGAGGAACCAGTAGCGAAGCCAGAGGATGTTTCCTCTTTTGCTTGGCAAAAAAATTTTAATGGAGTCAAATTTAGAAATGTTTAGCAAAATGAATTGCTTTATAAATGTATTATTTATATTTACGGTTTTAAAATTAAAGCTATTATGAGACAACTCTTTTTAAATCTGAACCTCTCACGACTGAAGTCGCAAGATTCTTAGGTACTATCCAAACTTCTTTTGGATAGCCGACAAATGCTAAAGCATTGTCGGTTGACACCAAATACTGTTTCAGTTTCCCTAAGACTTTATCGGGCAAAGTTTCCGTTGAAACTATTATCGCCCTCTGGGGTTTATCATATTGGCTCGGTTCAAAACCATATGCCCCAAATTAGTATGGACTTTTATAGTCCTATTCTACTGCTTTTATTATTTTCAAATTAATTATATTCTTTAAGTCTTTTTCTACATTTCCAACAAGAAGTTTAAGGCACATTCATCTCGGTACTAAAGTATTGAGTATTCTGTGTTGTTTGATAAAAATATTTTTTTAAAGAAGTTTTATATATTCTTCTATAAATTCGTCTGCTCTTTTAAAGTCATCTTCACTTGGAACGAACTTAAATTTAAAAGGTTCTTCTACAACTTTTAATTTTAATCCTCTTAATCTATCTGTTATAAGAGAAGGCCCTTCTCCACTCCATCCATAAGATCCAAAAGCTCCTGCTGCTTTACCTCTATTAGTTATAACACCTATCTGACTCATTACATCCCAAACTGGCTTTACTGCATCTTGGTTTATAGTTGGAGAACCTAATATTATTCCTGTAGAATTTTCTATTAATTCTAATACCTTTTCCATAGGTATAGAAGTTATTTCATGTCCTTCTGCTTTAATTCCTTTTTCTTTAAGCTTTTGAATCAAATATTCTCCCATTTTTTCTGTATTTCCATAAGCTGAAATATATAATACTTGAATATTTTTTTCCTTTGTATCTTCTGTAGCCCACTTTTTATAAAGATCTACATACCTAGAAATGTCTTCTGTATGAACAGGTCCATGACTTGTAGCTACCATATCGAACTCTAAATCTTTTATTTTCTCTAATCCCATTAATACAAACTTTTTAAATGGTCCCATGATAACGTCAAAATAATATTTCATTTCTTCTAAATAATCTCCAGAGCAAGTATCTGTTATACAACCTTCTGGACAATAGTGACAACCTAAAAAGTCACAAGTAAATAGCACTTTTTCATCTTCAGCATAAGTAAACATAGTATCTGGCCAATGTAAATTTGGTGCAGTTATAAATTTTAATGTAGTTGCCCCTAGATTTAATTCTTTTGGTGCTGGCAAACTATTAAAGTCTTTATTTATAATATCTTTAATATAAATTATTGCAGCTCTTGATCCTATAACTGTAGCCTCTGGATATAATTCTAATAATTTACTCAAAGATCCACTATGATCTAATTCTGTATGTTGAACAATTATATAATCAACTTTTCTATCTCCTATTACTTCCCTTATGTTTTCAATATATTCATCAAAATAACCATCTTTAACACAATCTATAAGAGCCACTTTTTCATCATCTACAAGGTATGCATTATATGTTGTACCCCTTTTAGTTTCCATTATAATATCAAAAACCCTTAGTTCTGGATTTCTAACTCCAACCCAGTGTATATTTTTTTTCAATTGTACACTTGCCATATTTTTACCTCCTGTATCTTAAGAAATATATTCATAATATACTAATTTTAGCTTCTATACTTATTTTAACATATTAAAAGAGAATATTAAATACTAATAGTTATCTATATCAATTTCCAAAAATATTTTATATTTAATTTTTAAATAAATTATTAAAATAAAAAAGGCTTTATTCCTAAGATAATTTACATCTAAAACTACATAATAATATTATAACCTAAATAGCTTTAAATAGAGGAATATTAGCCTTTTTATATGCTTTTTAAAATTTATTTTTAAATGATAGTTTAAATATACTTTTATTATTTTGAGAAAGTTCTTGGAACTAGTTTTATGTTTAATGTTTTAGATAATGCATTCACTAAAACAAATGCAATTATACCATCTATTAAATGATGTAGAATAGATCCTACTCCTACAGCAACTAATATTTTATATAGTGTAAATCCAAAAGGAATAACTGCTATAGCTTCTAATGCTCCGTGTATAGGTGCTGTTATAATTATTACTTTTTTAAAAGGCACACCTTTTTTTATAAGAAGAGCTCCAATAAGACCAACAAATGTATGCATAAATGCTCTAGCTGCTACTACTAAAGGAGTAGATACTAAAAAACCTAGAGTAGAACCTAAGCCTACCATTACTGCTGAAGCTGGACCTAAAAGCATAGCTACAAATAAAGGTACATGAGAAGCTAAGGTAGCTGTAAAAGGTCCTAATTGAATTTTTAAAAATCCAAAAGCTAATGGAATTACTATAGCTAAAGCAGTTAAAACTGCAGCATAGGTCATTTTTTTTACATTCTTCATTTTTCATCCTCCTGTATAGATAAGTGTATATACATAAGTATACATAATTTTTTTCTTTTTGTAAATATCTTATTTATTTATCCATAAAAAATTGTATAATTATCTATTTAATAATTAAATTTTAATTAATTTAATTCATTTTCAATATATGTTTTTCTATTCTGTTTTTAATAAATATAATTTATATCTATTGACAGTATCTATAAAATATACTAATATGTAAATATACCCTGTATGGGTATGGAGGTATATATATTATGATAAAAATAGATGAAAAATCATTAAAAGTAGCAAAAGAAAAAAACTCAAATTTTATAATAAATTTAATAACCACAACCTGTGGTGGATGAGGTTCTAATGGGTCTCAAATCCAAAATCTCAGTGTTGAGATTTCAAAAAAAGTTCCTAAAAAAAAATTTAATACTTTTGAATATGAAGGTATAAAAGTATTTATAAATAAGTCCCTAAAACTAGGAGACGAAATATTAATTTATCAAAAACTTAAACTGCCTTTTATAGGTGCTATATATGGAGCTAAGGGAATAATAATACCTTAAATAATATTTTAATTAAAATAATCAAAACATAAAACATGTAAATATATTCTTAATTAAAATTAAACAGCTATAAATTTGAAATTTAATCTTTCAAATTTATAGCTGTTACTTTTTAACATATATTATTTATATAAATTTTTATTATATAAAAATCTCTGTAGAGGACAAATTCCATATAAAAATAAGAACAATTTTATGTTAGTTTATAAATAAAATCTTTTAATCTTTCACTATCATTTAAAACAACTACATGGAAATTTTTTTCCTTTAATTTTAAATTAAGGTTATTAGATATACCTAATGTAATAATAGTATTTACATCCTGTTTCTTTAAAAATTCTACTATATTTTCTTCAGTCTTTTTTGTAATAGCATGTTTTTCTATAAACTTATCTTCTTTTAGAGTATAGAATGCAAATTCATTAGTGTCTTCCTCTAGTCCACAAATTTCATTTTCTTCTATTGGAATAACTATATTTTTCATATAAACACCCACTATCTTAAAAAGAATTTTATTGCAGAAACATATCTGAATTTAAAGTTATCTGAACCTCTCACGACTAAAGTCACAAGGTTCTTATCCAAATTTCTTTTGGATAGCCGACAAATGCTAAAGCATTGCTGATTGACACCAAATCACTGGTTTGGTTTTTCTAAGACTTTATCGGTGAAGATTTACGTTGAAATCATTAACACCCTAATGGGTTTATCATCTCAGCTCAGTTCAAAACCGTATGCCCCTAAATTTAAGTAGTTTAGATTATATACCTATGATATTTAATTGTTATATAAAATTTAAATAATTATAAATTTTTCTAATAATAAATTGAATATAAACTTAAAAATTGTTTCCTCTATAGTTTTCCCCACTTTTCAATAAGAATACTATTAAATTTATCTAAATCTATTATTTTATTTGGCATATTTACTTTAAATCCTTTATTTTCTTCACTTAAAGTTATAATTCCAGATTTTAAATCTTCTATATTAGGTTTTATATAAACAAAATTTTCATTAAATATTTCCTTATTTGTTATATACATAGCTGCCGCTGCATCCCAATTGCAAAAGGCTTTTATATTAAAAGTTTTTTCCATAGAATTAAACCAAGGCTCTATTTCTTCATATGCACCTCTCAATACTTCACTTGAACTATTTTTAAGTGTATTTAACTCTTTTTCCCTAAATAAAGCCTGAAGAGTAACATGTCCATCTAATATAGTTATATCTGCTCCTGAAGTTAAAACACTATAAGATGCTTCATAGTCACAGGATAAATTTAATTCTTTAACCTCTACTCCTGAAATGATTAAAGGTTTTGTGATTCCACCCATTATAACAATATTTTTTACATTTTTATAAAAATTTTCATCATATAAATATGCTCCATATAAATTAGACATAGAACCTGTAGCAAGTATAGTTATTTCTCCTTTGTACCTACTAGCATTTATAGCTAAGAATTTGGCAGCTTCGCTAATTCTTCCCACTTTTAAATCTCCGCCTTTAAAAATAGGTTTATACTCTTTGTCTAAAAGGTTCATAATTCTAAGATTATTTTCATGAACTTCTTCCACAGTACCATTTCCGTGAGTTGATGTTAAACCAATTAGTTCTACCTCTTCATTACCTATAAGATACATTAAAGTCAAGCCATCATCTACGTCTTTATTTTTAAGTCCCATGGTGTTATCACAATCATAAATAATCCTATACCTATGCATTAGCATTCTCTCCTTTTTTTATTCTATTTGTTCTATTTTGTATACCTTTTTAGCCTTATCTATATAAACTATGCCATCTAAATGATCATACTCATGGCAAAAAGCATCCTTTAGTAAACCTGTTGCTTCATAGGTAACTTTTTCACCTTTTTCATTTAATCCTTCTATAGTAATTTTTCTAGGTCTAATTACTATACCTTCATAACCAGGATAACTTAAGCATCCCTCCTGACTTTCTTCTTTCCCTATTCTTTTTAGAAACTTAGGATTTATAAAAATTATAGGTTCTTGTCCATCTCTTAAATCTATAATGAAAATTCTTCTTAAATAGCCTATTTGAGGTGCTGCAAGGCCAATACCAGTGCCTGCATATAAAGTATCCTTTAAATCTTCCACAATACCTCTAATTTCATCATCAATACATTCTACTTTTTTACTAACTCTTTTTAAAGTTTTATTTCCAACTTGTAATATCTCTTTTACTGCCATAATAACGCTTAAAGCCAAAGCTTTAAAACTCCCTCCTTTTTCTTATGTATAACTAAATTATACCTAATATTCAAGAAAAATGCGAGATTATTATAGGGAATACAAAATTTAAAGTATTAGTTACTTATCTTTATATTCGTATTTTAAATTAAAATGCTTACTTTAATATATGTACAAATATAAAATTTTATTAAAACTATTTTTTCCATATGCTTTTTAATGTGGTCAAATTTAGAGCTCATTAGCAAAATAAATTGCTTATGAATGTATTTCTTATATGTATAATAGATTAAATTTAAATTTATTTTTCTTTTGTTTAGATGATGATTAATAAAAATAGATTTAATTTTAATGTAGTAAATATAAATAATATATGTAATAAGCATTATGAATGAGCTTAGTAGTTCTTAATTTGGCGTAATTAAAAATTTGCGTAATTCCTCACAGGACGTGAGGAGCCATCAGTAAAGCCAAGGATGGTGGTTCCGCTGGGTAGCAAATTTTTAATGGAGTCAAATTTAGAAATACTTAGCTAAATGAGTTGCCTTATAAATGTATTATTTCTATTTACGGAATTAAAATTAAATCTATTTTACTTGTAAAATTAAATCTCCATATGAAAAAAGCAGCAATAGCTGCTGCTTTTTTATACCATATTACTTTGTTTTTCTTCCATCATGCTCTTAATCTTCATAAGTCTTGTTACTGTACTTCTTTCATTCTCATCTAACTTCATTTGTATAAACCTTATAGTTTCTTCTAGTTGAGGTATAGTCATATATTCCAAAGCGTTAACCCTTCTTCTAGTTTTCTCAATTTCATCTGCCATTAGTTGACACGCCTTTTCAACTTTAGCTAACTCTAAAAGTTTAGGTATTATACCGTATAGCTTTTCTATAGCACCATCTAATTCAGCAGAAGTATTTGCAAAGCCATAAGGAAATATACTTCCTTTATCTCCTTCTAACTTTCTTTTGAAGTCAAATACAGGTACATTAACACTCATTATGTTTTGCTTTTTAACATCCACAGAAATACTTTCCTTTGGATAAGCTACGGCTTCCTCTAAAAATTCCGGAGACATAACCGCACTAGCCATTAAAAAGTCTTTAAAAGATCCTTCCAATTCCTTTTCTACGTCTTTTCTAAGTTCATTATTCTTTTTTATCATATCTATAAATCTTCTCATAAGCTCATCTTGCTTATCTTTTAAGAGTTTATGTCCCCTTGTAGCTGTTGTTAACCTCTTTTTAAGTTTAGTGAGCTCCATTCTAGTAGGATTTACATTTAATTTCATAAAGATCACTCATCCCTTTTAATGGTTATTATTTGCTTTCTTCAGCTTTACTTAAATATTTTTCTAAATATTCGTCTCTTATTCTCTTAAGCTCTGACTTAGGTAAGATAGTTAACAATTTCCATCCAAGATTTAATGTTTCTTCTATAGTTCTATTTGTTGTGAATCCTTGAGATACATATTCTCCTTCAAAGGCATCTGCAAATTTAGCATATAATTTATCTGCATCGGATAATGCAGATTCACCAAGTATTACAGACAACTCTTTAGCTTGCTTACCTTGTGCATAAGCTGCAAATAGTTGGTTCATTGTATCTGCATGATCCTCTCTAGTTTTACCTTTACCTATACCTTTATCTTTAAGCCTTGATAAGGAAGGTAATACATCTATTGGAGGCATTATACCTTTTTTGTATAATTCCCTACTCAATATTATTTGTCCTTCTGTTATATATCCTGTTAAGTCTGGAATTGGGTGAGTCTTATCATCTTCAGGCATTGTAAGTATAGGAATTTGTGTTATAGAACCTTCTTTCCCTAATATTCTTCCAGCTCTTTCATATAAAGTTGAAAGGTCTGTATATAAATATCCTGGATATCCACGTCTACCTGGAACCTCTTTTCTAGCAGCAGATACTTCACGAAGAGCTTCACAGTAATTTGTTATATCAGTCATTATAACAAGTACGTGCATTCCTTTTTCAAAAGCTAAGTATTCAGCCGCAGTAAGTGCCATTCTAGGTGTGGCAATTCTTTCTATAGCTGGATCATTAGCTAAGTTTATAAATAAAACTGCTCTATCTATAGCTCCTGTTTTGGTAAAGTCATCAATAAAATATTGAGCTTCTTCAAAAGTTGTACCTATCGCAGCAAATACAACGGCAAATTTTGAATCCGAATTTAAAACCTTTGCCTGTCTTGCAATTTGAGCCGCAAGTTCTGCATGAGGAAGACCAGATCCTGAGAAAACAGGAAGCTTTTGTCCTCTAACTAAAGTATTAAGTCCATCTATAGCTGAAACCCCAGTTTGAATAAACTCATCTGGATAGTTTCTTGCCACTGGATTTATAGGTGTACCATTTATATCTAATTTTTTATCAGGAATTATTTTAGGACCACCGTCTTTTGGGTTTCCAAGTCCATCAAATACTCTTCCTAACATATCTTCAGAAACACCTAATTCTAGAGGTTTGCCTAAGAATTTAACTTTAGCTCCTTTAATGTTTATTCCAGCTGAACCTTCAAATAATTGAACTAAGGCTTTATCTTTATTTATTTCTAAAACTCTTCCACGTCTTTGTTCTCCGTTATGAAGTTCTATTTCAACAAGTTCATCAAAACTAACTCCTTCTACTTGATCAACCAGCATAAGTGGTCCAACTACTTCTTTAACTGTTCTGTATTCCTTAAGCATTCATTATACCTCCTTTGCTGATTAATTCATCTATTATACCTGTCAATTCATTAAATATTCCGTCTATATTTTCTATATTCTCCTCTGAAACATATTTCGATCTTGCTATCTTATCTCTAACTTCTAAATCTAAAAGTTCTTTTAAGTATATGCCTGCATTTAATGCTCTTTGAGCTTCATCATAGAAGAATAGAACTAGTTTTAACATCTTATATTGCTTTCCTAAAGAAGCATAAGTATCTATTTCGTGGAAGGCATTTTGTTGAAGATAATCTTCTCTTAAAGATTTTGCAACTTCAAGCTTTAATCTATCTTTTTCTGATAAAGCATCTATACCTACAAGTCTAACTATTTCCTCTAAGTTAGCTTCTTCTTGAAGAAGTGACATAGCTCTTGTTCTAAGTTCTGTCCAATCAGACGCTACATTCTCATCCATCCAAGGGCTTATTTTTTCTAAATATAATGAATAAGAATTTAACCAATTTATAGCTGGGAAATGTCTTCTATATGCAAGTTGAGAATCTAATCCCCAGAATACTTTAACTATTCTTAGAGTAGCTTGTGTAACAGGTTCTGATAAATCTCCACCTGGAGGAGATACAGCTCCTATAACTGTTAGAGCTCCTTCTCTTTGATCAGCGCCTAAAGATAATACCTTACCTGCTCTTTCATAAAAATCTGCAGCTCTAGATCCTAAATAGGCTGGGTATCCTTCATCACCAGGCATTTCTTCAAGTCTTCCTGACATTTCACGAAGAGCTTCTGCCCAACGAGATGTAGAATCTGCCATTAGTGCAACAGAGTATCCCATATCTCTAAAATATTCTCCTATAGTTATTCCAGTATATATAGAAGCTTCTCTGGCTGCAACTGGCATATTAGAAGTATTAGCTATAAGTACAGTTCTTTTCATTAACGGTTCGCCAGTTTTTGGGTCTTTAAGTTCTGGAAATTCATTAAGAACATCTGTCATTTCATTACCACGTTCTCCACAACCTATATAAACAACTATTTGAGCATCTGCCCATTTAGCTAATTGATGTTGTACAACAGTTTTTCCACTACCAAAAGGTCCCGGTACACACGCTGTTCCCCCTTTTGTAACTGGGAAGAATGTATCTATAACTCTTTGACCTGTTATCATAGGTTCCACTGGATTAAGTTTTCTACCATAAGGTCTACCTCTTCTAACTGGCCATTTTTGCATCATCATTAAGTCAGAAAGTTTGTCTCCATCCTTAACTTTTGCAACAGTATCAACTATAGTGAAGTCTCCTTCTTCTATAGTTTCTATAATTCCCTTTACACCATAAGGAACCATTATTTTATGTTCTACTATAGAAGTTTCTTGAACAATACCTATTACATCTCCTGCTTCTACAGTATCTCCTACTTTTTTAACTGGAGTAAAGTACCACTTTTTATCTCTATCTAATGAATGAACTTCTACTCCTCTTGTTATAAAATCTCCTGCTTTTGCTTTTATAGCATTTAAAGGTCTTTGTATTCCATCAAACATGGCTTCTATTAATCCAGGTCCTAATTCAACACTTAAAGGTTCTCCAGTAGTTATTACTGGATCTCCTGGTGCTAAACCTGCTGTTTCTTCGTAAACCTGAATTGAAGCTCTATCTTCTCTCATTTCTATTATTTCACCAATAAGACGTTTTTCACCAACTTTTACAACGTCATATATATTTGCCTCTTCCATTCCTTCAGCAACAACTAAAGGTCCAGATATCTTTAAAACACGTCCTGTCTTCAAGTTCACCTACCTACCTTCCTTATAAAATATTAACACCAACTGCTTTTTCCACGTTATCATTTATTCTCTGCATACCAATATTTAGAGAGCCCTGATTACTAGGAATAAGTATAACGGCAGGAATTAATTCTCTATTATATCTTTCAATAGTTTCTTCTAAATCCTTAGCTATTTGTTCTGTAACAAATATAATAGCATATTTTTCCGCGGCCATTTTATTGATAGTAATTCTTGCTTCATCTGGTTCATTAACAGGATATACATCAACACCAAGAGCTTTAAAGGCCAATATAGAATCTTTGTCTCCAACTACACCTATTTTATACATAGATATCACGCAGCCTTTCTCTTATTATTTCACTCTTCATGTTATTGAGCTTTCCAATCATTATAATTCTTATAACTTTTATTTCATTTTCTTTAGCATATAAATAAGATATTATTGGCTCTGCTCCAAAAGTTATATATTTTGCTTTTTTCATATATTCCATTATGAAATTATCACTTAATTTTTCAACAATGTTTATTGAACCAGTTTTTAAGTAAGCATCTATTCCAGCTCTAAGTATTTCCACATAATCTGTATAGGAAAGTTTTACTGGAATATTCTCTACTGTATCATTAAGCAAAGTTATCAGTTTATCTTTATCTACAAAACCTCCACTTATAATTACACTTGTAAAAAAGTTTTTATCCTTATTTTGCTTTTTAACTCTTAAAAGAGTTTTTATATTAGTTAAATCAATAAGAATTTTTAAATATTTATCTAAAAACTTATCTCCTATTTCCTTATTTAATAAAAGCATTTCTTCAAACATATATTTATCAAGTATAATATCAATTTTCTGTGGATCTTTATTTGTACCGAAATCTTCAAAAACTTCTTCTATAGCTTTTCTCATTATTGGATTTAAATCTCTATAATATTCATTATCTATAAAAGTTTTAAGCTTTTCTACAGGCACATTACCCACAGGTATTATTATATCTGTAAAATCTTTATTTAAAATTTTACCTTTTATCATAACTTTAATATTATGATAATCATATTTTAAACTCATCATATTAACTAAAGATTTTACAGGGGAAATTTCGTAGAGCAAATGATAAACTCTTTTAAGCTCATTACTTAAAAGTATTTCATAATCCTCAGGCTTTTTTACCTTTGACATAAATGTAGAATATTCAGTTTCTTCAAGAACCTTTAACGCTTCTAAAGGAGAGCTGCTATCTATCATCCTATCAATTTTCACTTTGTCAAGGAGTCTAGTTTCTAATACCCTAATTCTAGGTATTACCTGAGTAAATAGTAATGCATCCATGAAATTCCCTCCTTAGTTAAATAGCAATCTTGCAACTTCATACTCCAATTCATCTTTCATAGAACTAATTAAAGCTTCAAAAGAATTATTTATTTCAATTCCATTTTTCTCTAATATAAAACCTGCTTTAAAGTCCCTTATTTCATCGCTTAGAGAAAGTTTTCCTAGTTTACCTTTTTGGGTCAACTCACTATTTATTTCATTTACAAAAGCTTCAGTTATAATCAACTTGTCCTTTGAATTTATTATAATCTTCTCATCTCCATCTATTGGAAGAGTTAAAATTCTTTCTTTGATGTAAGAGATATATCCTTCTTTTGGTAATTGGTTTAATTTTTCTAATGCCTTTTCAAGAACTTCTTCTATAACCTTTTGTTTTGATTGAAGTTTTTCATTTCTTACCTTAAGCTCTGCATTTGACAATATTCTTTCTCTTCTTATTACGCTTTCTCTTTGTGATTTTTCAATATTATTTTTTTCTATAATTTTAGCTTCAGCAATCTTTTTATCTAATATATCTTTTTCAGCTTGTTTAGCTTCTTTAATAATTTCTTCTTTTTTTGCCTTAGCTTCTTCAAGAATTTTTCCAGTTAAATTATCTATGCTAGACATTCGCCTCACTCCAAACTATTTTATGTTTAAAACCATAAATAATGATGCAACGAATCCAAGTAATGCGTAAGTTTCGACCATAACTGCATATATAACGCCTTTCATAACATCATTAGGCTTCTTTGCAAGTATTTGTACTCCAGCTGCCGCTGCTTTACCTTGTGCTATTGCTGACTTCCAACCTGCAAGTGCTACTGGAAGAGCTGCCATAAAATATGCTAAACCTTGAGCAAATGTAGGTGCATTTCCACCAAGTATACCGATATTTAATAAAATCATAAGGGTAATAACAAATCCATAAAGTCCTTGTGTACCTGGAAGAGCAACTAATATAAATGTTTTACCAAACTTTTCTGGTTCTTCTGTCATAAGTCCTGAAGCAGCTTCACCAACTATTCCTATACCTTTTGCTGAACCTATTCCTGCTAATCCTGTTGCTAATGCAGCTCCTAAAAGAGCAAATATTAATCCACCATTTTCAGTTAAAAAATTCATAAATGTCATAATTAAAGTCCTCCTTTATACATCTTATTTAGTTATTTTTAAATATTGATCTGAAAGTTTATATGGAGTAAATTTCTTTCCTCCACCTTCATAAAATTTATTAAAAAATTCTAGGTATTGAAGTCTCGCGGTGTGTACATATGATCCAAGAGCATTAACAAGTAAATTAAATAAATGTAACGCTATAAATAAAATTGGTGATATTATATAGTTAAATGGACTTGGAATAAGATTTACTATTAGATTTAAAGCATTTGCAATAAATCCTGTTGCAAGACCTAAAGCTAAAAGTCTTGAATAAGAAACTATATCCCCAAGATAACTTGTAGCACCATAAACTCCATATATACCTCCACCTATTTTTCCTCCAAGAGTTGGAGCTGATCTTCCTTGTGTAAGGAGTAATACTATCAATCCTATGGTTAAAAGAATTTTACCAACAGACGCTCCTACACCAATGAACATTAAAATTGCACCAACAAGTACAAAATACCATGTGAACACGTCATATATTGCATCTTTTAATTGTCCACTTCTTATAAGTATATAAGCTTTAAGACCTAGTCCTACAAATATATGAACTAACCCAAATGCAACAGACATTATCAATATCTTAGTTATACCCTTTGCTGGGTCTATAAGATAAGGTATCTTTATTCCTAGATAATTAGAGAATAAGTCTCCAAACCATCCACCATAAATTGCACCCCATATAACAGTTGAAATTCCAGCATATAAGAAAAGTTTAAAAGTATTTCTTTTTGATGTATCTTTAACCTTCTTTAAAGCAATAGAAGACACTATAACCATTATTAATCCGTATCCAGCATCAGATAACATCATTCCGAAAAATAAGAAATAAAATATTGATAAAATCGGTGTTGGATCTATTTCCTTATATAAAGGAAGGCTATACATTTCAACTACACTCTCAAAAGCTGATACAAAACCATTGTTTTTTAATTTAATAGGTACTTCTTCCCCATCTTCTTCTTCATTAACCTCTGTAAAGCTTAGGTAATAATCATTTCCTATAGCTTTTTTAATTACATTTTCAAGTTCTTTATTTGTATCTAAAATATTCCAACCACTTATAGCAATTACTTTTTCAGATTTAAGGAAATTTTCTGATGCATTAAGCCTAATAATAAGATTGTTAAAATATTCATAAGCAATTTGTATTTCTTCAATCTTATTTTCATAAGTTTTAATTTCAGTATTTATTTTTTCAATTTCCCTATCTATTTCTAAAATTTTATTATTAAAATTTTCTATAACTGCTTTAGGACTATCTTCATAAGCTAAAGTTAAAGAACTAAAACCATAGTTTTTAAATATTTTTTTTGCCTTTTCTTCTTCCTCATTTAAAACTAAAGCAAAAATATATAAGTCCTCATTATCTTCATTAATAAATTCTATATATTTATTTTGAAGATTATCTTCAAATTCACTTTGAAAGGCTCCTTTATATTGCTTAGATATAGTACCAATGAAATATGAAGTTTGTTTAAGATTTTTTAAATTTTTAAATTCTGCATCAAACTTTCTCCATGGGAGAAGGTTATTTATTTCTCCCGCAAGTTTAGTTTTTTCATTGCTTAAATAATTTAATCTATCTTCCTTAGTTTTCAAATCATTGTAAGTACTTTTCCAATCAATGCTTTTCATCTTTTCATTTAATATAGTATAAGATAAAGATTTTTTATCCTGTAAAAGCCCTTTTAAACCTGATGCTTGAGTAACATATTCTTTTAAAAAATCTAAGACAAATTTTAACTTTGATAAATTTGCTGCATATTCTGAATATTTTGAACCAACTGAGTCCTTATCAAGAAGCTTCAAGCTTTCATCTTCTTCAATTAAAGCATCATTTTGAAGATTTATGAATTGAACTCCCTCAAAGCTTTGTAGTTCTTCCAAAAGCTTTTCTTTGTGTGATTCAAAGGCTAATAATGTAAATTTATTCATTTTAACTATTGCCATTAAACTTCACTATCCTTTCAACCACAAAATTAACTGCTTTATCAAGCAAGTCATTGGAAACATTTAATATTGCATCTGCTTCCTTTTTACCTTTGTCAAAAATAAGTTCTGCTTCCCCATTAGCCTTATTTTCAACTTCATCCATAATTTTTTTTGCTTCCAAAGAGGATTTATTAATTATATCTTTATACTCTTTCAAAGCACTTTCTTCAGCCTTTTTAATAATTTCTCTGCTCTCAAGCTTAGCATTATCAATTATTTTATTAGCTTCTTCTTCTGCAGATTTAATTTCTTTAATTGCATCCTGTGCCAAAATATCACCCCCTTGCAAGTTAAATAATTGAATACCATTTAATATGGTATTCAATACATCTTATTTAATTGTTTATATTTAAGTATAATACTAATTATACTTATTGGCAATACACATGAATATTAATTTTCAACTAAAAATCCCTTATAATTAATATCTATTTCTAATTTCCTAAAAAAACTATATTTTCTCTATCTTTTTCGTCAAATATAACATACATCTCTTTTTTTTCTCTTATATTCACCTTTATAAAACCTTCTATATCTACAAAAAATTTCTCTATGTGTATATTATCGGATACTTGAACTCCATTTTGTAGTACTTTATCCTTTAAATTTCTTTTAATTTTTTTATCCATATCTCTAATTAAAAATTCTGGCAACCATTGTCTTTTATTAAATCTTAAATAATCATATTTTATTATTTCTTTTAAAAACTCACTATTTTCATTTAGAAATTCTTCGTTAAATTCCAAGAAAACTTTATAGTATTGAGGTCCAGATATATTTCTGTCAAAATATCCCTTATCACTACAAAACATAGCTAACCTATAATAAAAATCAAATGGGTTTTTAAATTCTCCCATAAAATATTTTAATATATTGTTAAATTTTCCTGAGTTATAATATTTATCTACTACCTCTTCTACTTTTTTTAGTATAAGCAATTCTTCATAGCTTATGTCCTTTGTACTTAATATTTCATAAGGAGGATAAGGTGAATATATCATTCCCCATTTTTCTGCCTCTGCTCTCATAGAAGAACCCTTCAAAAGTTTTAAAAATCCTAACTGTATTTCTTCTGGCTCTATGCTATATACGTCATTAAAAGAATTTTTAAAAGAGCTATAGTCCTCTCCTGGTAATCCTGCTATAAGGTCTAGATGTTGTTTTATATTTTTTAACTTTTTAAGTTCTTCTACCTTTTCCCTAATAGTTTGAAAATTCACATGTCTATTTATATTTTTTAGAACTTTATTATTTGTAGTTTGAACTCCAACTTCAAATTGAATTCTTCCATTTTTTGCTTTGCTTAAAATGTCCAGTTCTTCTTTTGTAAGTAAATCTGCTGATATTTCGAAATGAAAGGTGGCATATGTGTCTAGACTTGCGATATACTTCCATATTTCCATTGCAAACTTGTGATTACAATTAAAAGTTCTGTCCACAAATTTAATAAGCTTAACATTTTTATCTACTAAAAATTTAATTTCTTTTTTTACTCTTTCTATGTCGTGGAATCTCACTCCATGCAAAGTAGAAGATAAACAATATTTACAATTAAAGGGACATCCCCTTGAGGCTTCATAATAAACTATTTTATTTTTTAAATCCTCATCTTTTTTATATGGAAATACTACTGAATCCATAGAAATGTTAGGTCTTTTACCAGTATATACTATTTTATCTAAAGTCTTAATATATAAGCCTTTTACCTTATCTAAACTTTTATTTTCTATTTTACATTGAATAAACTCTCTAAAAGTTTCTTCTCCTTCTCCTTCTATGACATATTTCCCAGGAACTTTTTTTAAGAAACTTTCACTATCATATGATACTTCTGGCCCTCCAAAAATTACCTCTGTAGAAGGACTTACCAATTTAATTAAATTGGATAACTCTTCTACATATTCTAAATTCCATATATAACAAGAAAAAGCCACTAAATCAGCTTTTTCTATAATTATTTTTTCTAATATATTTTCTTTTCTGTCATTTATAGTAAATTCTTTCAATACACATTCATAATTTAAATCCTCTGTACTGGCTCTTAAATATCTAATAGCTAAATTGCTATGTATATATTTAGAGTTAATTGCTACTAATAGTGCTTTCATTAATTTCTTCCTTCCTTTTTTCATCCTCTTTAGTATTATTTATTTTTTTCGTCCCTTTTATGTAATACACTCCATCGGAAGATTTTAAATCTTGTATTTCAAAATAAGGACTTAATAATTTTACAGTTGTATCTATAGAGCTATCTTTTAGTACATTCAAATCCTTTATAGATATATCTTTAATCTTTTCTCCTGGCAATAAAATTTTTATTTTTCCATTAAAGGTTTCCTTTATTTTTTTATCAATATCCCAAATATAAACATTTCCTCCTTCTTTTAAATACAAATATATATCTCGTATAAGATTCATCCTATTTTTTTTGAAAAATATATTGCTAAAGGAAAACAATAAAATGCAGTTATCATAATAACCTTCTTTTATGTTTTCCTTTTCCTGTGCTCCATCTATATATTGTAAGTTTGAATCTTCATTATATTGTTTATATATATTGTATATTATGCCATAATTATCTGTGCCCACATCTAGTAAGTTACCCCTAAAAATTTCATTTTCCATATTAATAACAATCTCTTTTATAATACTCACCTTCTTTACATATCCCCTTAAGTCCAATTTATCAATTTTTAAAATAAAAGAAAATATTTTTATTTATATTTTAAATATATTTACTAATGATTCTTAATTGTATAGTATTCTACAATAAAAAAAAAAATCCTCCTATTAAAGGAGAATCTTATTTTTTATCTTCATCTCTTCATAAAACAATAATAAAAATCCTGCGGTAGTCCTTTGGGCCTCATGTATTATAGTAGTGGCTATCTTAGTGTATCTTTTATCTCTATTTTTTATATTTATATTTCTTAAATAAGTATCGTTAGCCATTATAGCATTATTTACTATAAAATCTTGTATTTCATCATATTTAATTATTCCTTCTTCTGCATCAAAGGAATAATCTGTCATAAGCTTGCTTATTATCCAAAGTTCAAATTTTCTATGACTCTTTAGAAGTTTATTATTTACATGTTGTGGCACTGTAGCATCCTGTATCAAATGACAAGCTGCACCTAAATAAAATAAACTTTTTTCTATATTGCCTTTATAAAAACTCTCTTCTGAATTTTTATAATATTTTTTACATTCCGTTAACGCATCAGAAAATCCATATAATCCTCTTCCTTTGCTTACATGATAAAAATGGTTGGAACTTTTAAAATCCTGATCTGCCCAGGAAACACCATTATTTATGTGCTTTATATATTTTTTAAAAAACTCATATTCTTTTTCATATCCTTCTATCTTGAGCAAATCAACAGCTTTAATATTTATATATTTATGCACAGTGCAATTAGTCTTAAGCATTTTCTTTTTTAAAGGATTTACCGCAAAAAATACCCCTTTTAAAGCACTTCCATAAGTTTTTTCAAATTGTTTTATCATTAGGAACCTTCTTTCTTTTAATTTAATTTCCTTTATTTATAATATATAAATATCCATTATTATTATCCAATATAATTAATTTTTTATTAACAACCTTCATACTTTCTATATTAGCTTTTTCAAAAGCTGCCTCTTTTTTTATTATACCTAAATTATCTAAAGAATATAAGGTTTTTTCATTCTTTTCATAAAATATTATAGAATCCTTAGAAAATATACCTCCATTATAATCTACTGCAATAGTTCCTAATGAATTTAATGTTTTATGTTGATACACTGGTGCTGGTGGATTTCTTGAAGGATGGTTATCTAACACAAAACCTATAGGTTTGTTATTTTTCCCTTTAAACCTAGGAGAATCTATAGGATCTCCTCCTGAATAATCAGGCCATCCATACCAAACACCTTTATTTATTTCATATATATAATCTCTATCTCCTTTTACTGGTCTATCTCCTCTAAATTCCATTCCTCCTATAGAAACTAAAATTTTTCCCTTACTATTAAAATCTATACCTTTAAAATTTCTTATTCCCCAAGCATATGTTTCCATATTTTTATTTTTTAAATTATATACTATAATACTAGAATTACCTGGAAAGTGTTCTGCTACTCTTTGTCCTCTTACTGCCTTGGTTCCATAAGCACTGAATGCCCCTGTACCTTTATCTCCAAAGTTCCTTCCATTTAATGTAAGTGAATGAGGAGATACATCTGAAAAGAAAGGAGAACTACTAATCCATTTATTATCCTTCCCTACCACTGCAGAATTAGTGGAAGATCCGATGGTCAAATATAAATAATTATCTTTTATTATAATAAGGCTTTTATTATAATCTCCTATATTAGGCAAATCATTTATTAAAATATTTTCCTTCCTTTTTTCTATATCATATGAATAAAGTTCATTATTGGAAGTGAAATATAAATATTTATCTCTATATGCTAAACTATTTATGTTTAACTTTTCCTTATTTAATATGTCATAGCTTTTACCTTTCACATCTATGAATTGTATTTTATTTTTAAAAGCTATATAATAATTACCTTCCTCATCTAAAACAAAATCTCTAGCCCCTTTTAACCCTTTGTATTTCAAATCACAATTAATTTTATCATTATATAGCTTAATATTATCATTATTTTTATAATAATGCTTAGTTACGATAAAGCTTAAAATCCCTATCAAACATATAACCGTAAGGGATTTAATAATCTTTTTCATAGTACCTCCAAAATCATTGATATACATATCTTTTATAATTATTTTTTTAAATATAAATAAAGACTATTTATAAATGCAATGGTTCCAGAGAAAAAAATTACTATAAGCCATTGAGCTAAATTAAGAGCTACTGTATGGAATACATTTTGCATAAAAGGTATATATAAAATACTTATAAGCATGGCTATAGATATTGCTACTGCTCCTACTAAATATATATTAGTAAAATATTTAATCTCAAATATAGAATGTCTTTCAGATCTACATTCAAAAACATGTATAAGTTGAGACATTATAAGTGTACTTAAAGCTAGAGTTCTACAAGTCTCTAAAGTAAATCCATAGTAAGAACCTGCCATAAAAGAAAGTACAGTACAAATACCAATTAAAGAACCTCTTATAATTATTTTTTCTTTTAATCCTCTTGCAAATATTCCTTCCATTTTAGGTCTAGGTTTTTCACTCATTATATCTGTATCAGCAGGATCTACCCCTAAAGCTATAGCGGGAAGTCCATCTGTAGCTAAATTTACAAATAATATTTGTATTGGAAGAAGGGGTGTTGGTAAATACAAAAGTGACGCTATAAACATAGTTAGAACTTCTCCTAAATTACAAGAAAGCAAATATCTTATAAACTTTCTTATATTATCATATATAACTCTTCCTTCTTCTACTGAAGCTACTATAGTTGCAAAATTGTCATCTAATAAGATCATGGAAGATGCCTCTTTTGTTACATCAGTACCAGTTATACCCATAGATATACCTATATCTGCCTCTTTAACTGCTGGAGCATCATTTACTCCATCTCCTGTCATAGCTACAATCTTATTTTTATTTTTAAATCCTTTTACTATTCTCAATTTATGATTAGGACTAACTCTTGCAAATACTGTAATGGTATCTAACTTTTTATTTAATTCTTTATCATTTAATTTATCTATTTCCTCTCCTTCTAAAACCTCTTTTTCACTTTTACAAATATCCAATTCTTTTCCTATTGCATAGGCAGTATTTCTATGGTCACCAGTTATCATTATAGGTTTTATTCCTGCCATTTTACATTTTAATACTGCATCTTTAACTTCTCTTCTTGGCGGATCTATTATACCTGCTACACCTACAAATATTAAGTCTCTTTCCAAAGATGTACTTCTTGTAAGCCCTTCTCTTTTATAAGCTCCTGCTATACAACGTAATGCCTCATAGGACATTTTTTCTATAGCTTTCTCTACATCATATCTATGTTTATTTGTTAATTCTTCTATTTCTCCATTAATTAAAATATATTTGCATTTTTTTATAACTCTTTCAGGAGCTCCTTTTACATAACAGGTTTCACCACTATCATCTCTTACTATAACAGACATCATTTTTCTATCAGAATCAAATGGATTATCATAGATTCTTTTCCCTTTGTCTATAAAACTTTTTATTTCATTTTTCCCTCTAAAAAAAGCTTTAATAAGAGCCGTCTCTGTAGGATCTCCTAACACACTTTTGTTTATGTCTTTTTCTTTCATGTCTAAATTAAAATCATTACAATAAGTAAAAATTTTTTTTAATATTAAATTCTTTGGAACATTTTTAGTATCTGAATTATAAATTTTATTATCATAATACACTTTCTTCACAGTCATATTATTTTCTGTTAAAGTACCAGTCTTGTCTGAACATATAATGGATGTACAACCTAAAGTTTCTACAGCAGGTAGCTTTCTAACCAAAGCATTTCTTTTAAGCATTCTTGATACACCTAAAGCTAGAGCTACTGTTACTATAGCAGGAAGACCTTCTGGAATAGCAGCTACTGCTAAGCTCACTCCTAAAAGAAACATTTCATATTTATCTTGTCCCCTCCATATACCTGTTAAAGTTACAATAACACATATTACGATACATAGAACTACTAAAACTTTTCCCAAATAAGATAGTTTTTCTTTTAGTGGTGATTTCTCTATTTCTATATCATCTAGCATTTCGGCTATCTTTCCCATTTCTGTGCTCATACCTGTTTCTACAACCTTTGCTTTAGCTCTTCCTTTTAAAACAACAGTACCCATATAAATATTATTATTTTTAAAATTACTATTTTTCTCTACACCCACAGATTCACCAGTTAAAAGAGATTCGTCTACCATAAAACTGCTATCTTCTACTAATATGCAATCTGCTGGAATTCTATCTCCACTTTCTAAAATAACTAAATCACCTATAACAAGCTCCTCTGCATTTATAACTTTTACATTAGAATCTCTTATGACCTTAGCTGTGGGAGAAGATAATTCATTTAATGCTTCTAGAGATTTTTCTGTCTTAAATTCCTGTACAAATCCTAATATAGCATTCATTATAACTATAATAAGTATAGTTATAGCATCTGCTTTTTCTCCCATAATTCCTGATATTATAGTAGCAGCTATTAGAACCCATATAATAAAATCATTAAATTGTTCTAAAAATATTTTAAAAGGAGATATTTTTTTCTTCTTCTTTAAAACATTAGGTCCATATTTTTTAATACGCTTTTGTGCTTCTCTAGTGGTAAGTCCACTATATAAATCTATTTTAGACTCATTCATTACTTTAATTCCCCCTTAACCTGTTTTCTTATATTATGTATAATTAATATTGCTCTACTTTATGAATATTTTTAAGTTAAATATATTAATCTTATTAAAAATTATAAAGCACTATATAATATAATTTTTAAATATTATATATAATTAATAATTATTAACCTTTATATGTTGAAGTGTAACTGTATATTTTTATATAATAATATATGATAGTTAATCTAAAGCTATGAGGAAAATTAATATTTAAAAATATTAATAAAATTTAGAAAAATGAACTTAATATTCATTTTTATGATAAAATAGTTAATACTTAAGTTTATTATATAAAATATCATTAGGAGGAAATTTAAATGAAAGACCTTATTTATATAACAGGACATAGAAATCCTGATTCTGACTCCATCTGTGCCTCTTTAGGCTATGCAGATTTAAAAAAACAATTAGGTTTTACAAACATAGTATCCGGAAGACTTGGAGAATTAAACAATGAAACAAAATTTGTTTTAGATTATTTTAACGTTGAAGCTCCAACTTTCATAAATACAGTAAAAACTCAAGTTTCTGATTTAGACATAGATGAAGTTACTCCTATATCTAAAGATTTATCTTTGAAAAAAGCTTGGACTATAATGAAAGAAAATAATGTTAAAACTTTACCTGTACAAGATGAAGATGGAAAATTAGTGGGTTTAGCCGCACTGGCTAATATAAGTTCTACTTATATGGGAGTATGGCAAAAAGATATATTATCTAAAAGTAATGCTAATATAGAAGACATTATAGATACATTAAATGCGAAAGTTGCTTATAAAAAAGAAGAAAGCCAAAAATTCACAGGCAACTTAGTAGTAGCTTGCATGGAAATTAACGATATAAAAAAATATGTAAATGAAGGAGATATCGTTATTGTTGGAAATAGAGAAGATGCTCAAGAAACTGCTTTAGATTGCAAAGCTCATTTATTAGTAATTACAGGAGATTTTGAAGTATCTGATAAAATATTATCTAAAGCAAAAAGCTTAGGATGCTCTATAATAGTAGCAAAAGAAGATACATTTACAACTTCAGTACTTATAACTCAAAGCATACCTGTTAGCTATATCATGACTTCTTCTGATATAGTAAGTTTTAAACTTTCTGATTTTGTAGAAGATGTTAAAGAAATTATGTTAAAAACAAGATTTAGAAGTTATCCTGTAGTAGATCATAACAATAAAATAGTTGGAACTATTTCAAGATATCATTTAATATCACCTAAAAAGAAAAAGGTTATATTAGTAGATCATAATGAAATGGGTCAATCTGTACCAGGATTAGAAGAAGCAGAAATAATGGAAATAATAGATCATCATAGAATTGGTGGAGTTAATACTGCATCTCCTATATTCTTTAGAAATCAACCTGTTGGAAGTACATCTACTATAATTGCAAACATGTTCTATGAAAATAATATTACACCATCAAAAGAAATAGCTGGTGTATTAGCTTCTGCAATTATATCTGATACATTATTATTTAAATCACCAACTTCAACAGAATTAGATAAAATAACTTTAGCTAAATTAGCTAAAATAGCAGAAATAGATCCTGAAAGTTATTCTGTAGAAATGTTTAAGGCTGGTACATCTTTAAAAGGTAAAACTGTAGAAGGATTATTCCATGAAGACTTTAAAAATTTTACTATAGGAGGCGGAAAAATAGGCGTATCTCAAGTATCTACTATGGACCCTTCAAGTTTTGATCCATTAAAAGAAGATATGTTAAATTTAATGGAAAAGAAAGCAGAAAATGAAGGATATAAAGGCTTAGTTTTAGTATTAACTGATCTATTAAAAGAAGGTTCTTACATATATATTATAGGGACAAAAAAAGAAATTATAGCATCAGCCTTTGGGAAATCCTTAGATAAAGATAACTCTTTATATGCTGAAGGAGTATTATCAAGAAAGAAACAAGTAATACCACCAATCACTAATGCAATAGAAAACAAGTAATTAATAATAATTTAAACTAAAGAACACAAATATAAAAAATACACTTAATAAACCTTAAAATAAATACGTATTAGAAATGAAAAATAAGGTGTTTTATAAGTGTATTTTTTATATTTACTAAATTATATAAATATAATTTATAATCTTTTAATAACTAAACAAATACTTAATTAATAAATTTTAAATCCCTATACAAAATATTATGTTTAAACAAATATATTAATAGAATATATTGATATAACTATATCTTCAAATAAATTATTCAGTTTTCTCAACTATAAATTTACAAATCTAATCTGTTATTTCTTTTAAAGGTACTTTTCTCATATTTATCTTTACTGCCCTATACAATTCTTTTTCTTTTGATTTATCTATTTCTTCTTTTAATTGCATACCCTGTTTTTCTGTAAAATTAGAATGTAAATTTGAATCAAAAATATCTTCTTGCACTTTGTCTAATCTTTCTTCTTTTTTAATATGTTCATCTTTATTTTTTGTATTTTCACTAAATGTTAATATATCCTCTACAGAATCTTCTTCGCAATATTTTTTATCATTTTCTTCTTCATATTGGTTTCTATATATATTTTCTTTAGTAAAATTATAAGTATTTTCATTGTACGCTCTAGTAGCTTCACATTGAGCCCTATCATTACAAGAACACATATTACCATGATATGAAGGAGTCATGCATGAACTCATATATGGGTCCATATACGGATTCATATATGGATTAATCATATAACCACCTGTATATGGGTTCATATACATATATGGGTAAATCCACATGCTGTTTATAGGACAATAATAGGGTCTATTCTTATATGAGTGTTTTTTTCTGTCATATATATTACTATTCATTATAAATCCCCCTATAAATTATTATTAACCTTATACTTTAAATATAATTCCTTACAACACATTATATGATTAATTTTTTATTTGTTTACAGAAAAAATTTTTAATCATATAATGTAAAGGACTTTTAAACCTTAATATATGCCTTATAATAATAAAATAATAAAAAGCCATGAAATAAAAGAATCAAACTTATATTTCATAGCTTTTTTATTTTAAGTAAATTAAGTTCTAATTATTTTCTCATATTATTTATTATTCCCCACATTTCATCTGCTGTTTTAATACCTCTTGAACTTAATTCAAAAGCTCTTTGAGTTATTATCATTTCTGTCATTTCTCTACCTGCATCTACATTAGAGTTTTCCAAAAATCCTTGATGTATACTTACATCATTATTAACAAAAACATTAACCCCATCTCTAGGAAGATATAAATTCCTTCCTATGGATAGAAAAGCATCTGCACCTACTGCATTATATATATTAATCTTACCTACTACTTTATTCAATCCATCTGTATCTCTTACAGAAATAGCTCCATCTTCTGCTATATTTATATTATTAGCATCAAATCCACCTACTCTATTTAAAATTTGCATTCCCTCTGGTTGTTGTATCTGCATTTCTAATCTATTGCCATTCTCATCTACTAACATTCCATTTCTATCTATTATAAAGTTACCTGCTCTTTCATAAGCATAGTCACCATCTGCCATAATCACTCTAAAAAATCCTTGTCCATCTATAGCTAGGTCTGTTTTATTTCCAGTAGTTAAAAGAGTCCCCTGCTGATGAGTATCTCTTATCCAGTTAGTGGCCTTAACGCCTGTTCCTGTTTGTATTTCTGGTCTATCTGAAGTTGGGTATCCCTTTCTTTTTAAAGTTTCTTGAATTAATTCTTGAAAGGATACATCTTCTCTTTTATATCCTACAGTATTTACATTAGCTAAATTATTAGATATAGAATCTAATTTATCTTGTTGTGCTATTAATCCTGATTTGCTGTTCCATAAAGCTCTTAACAAAATCATCACCCTTTATACTTTAAATATTAGTATGCTAACTTATTTTATCTTGCTGCTCCAACTTCATTGACTGTCTTTCCTAAAGTTTCATCTATAGATTGTACTATTTTTTGATTTGTTTCAAAACTTCTCATTGTTGTTAACATATTTACCATTTCATTAGTTACATTTACATTAGATTTTTCCAAAGAATTTTGTCTTACTATACCATTTATATTCTGAGGATTATTTCCCTCAAATAAATTATCCCCTATTTTTCTTAAGGAATTATAATCATTAAAATCTGACACTTGAAAACTATAAGATGGTACTCCATCTAAACTTATATTTCCATTTGCATCTGTACCCATTGTTCTATTTCCTACAAATATAGCTTCTCTTGCTCCTGTATTTCTATTTATTCCCATTACATTATATCCAGAGTCGTTTACTAAATATCCTCTAGTATCTACATGAAAATGACCGTCTCTTGTATAATAATTTCTTCCGTTATTTTCTATAGTAAAAAATCCTCTTCCTTCTAATGCAAAGTCTGTAGGCTTTCCTGTATCTTGAATAATACCTTGAGTAAATAAGTTATTTACCTCATCTATTTTATTTCCCATACTTAAGCCGCCAATAATATTTTTTATATTTCTATTTCCTAATTTTTTATCATAGTTTTCTATTAAAACATCTTCAAACTTTTTAAAAGCTAAATTAGTAGATTTGTAACCTACTGTAGAAGCATTAGATAAATTAGAACTTATGGTATCTTGTTTTGCTTCTAAAGATATCATACCAGAAACCGCCGTATATAAACTTCTTATCATATTATCACTACCTCATTTACTTTTTTATAAATTTACAATTTAAATATATAAAAATGATTTATTTTTTTGTTTTATCTATAACCTTCATTTCTTGAGGATATTCCATACCCAAATCTCTAGCTTTGCTTTCTATTTGACTTTTACTTAAATTATAGTTTACCTTAACTCCAATCATAACAGTTGTCCCCAAAATTATGCCTATTCCTATGCCTATTAAAATTTTTCTATCGGAAAGAAAATTAATAACTTCTTTTATTTTAAATATAATTCTTTTATTAATATTACTTCCCCCTTACCAATGTTAAGTATTTCGCATATTTCCTCTACGGTTCGTCCTTCTTTAAGGAGTTTATTTACTTTATTTACTTTTATACTATTGTCATCCTCTAAACTATTTTTATAGTTATCATTTTCAATATTTTTATTCTTTAAATTATCTTTTGTTGATTTAGATTTTTTTTCTAAATTATTTTTATTCTTTTTGTTTATTATTTTTTCACTTATTCCCTGGGAAATATTTTCATTATCCTTATTATGTATATAATTAGCTTTTAATAGATTATTATTACTATCTTTAGGATAATTTGCATCATAATTTTTTTTATATGAATCCTTTGCTTCCATATTATTTTCGTATGTATACTTTAAAACATTTAGTTCTTTTTTTAAATATTCTATTTCTTTTTGAATATCTATTAAGGTTTCTGCAAACTCTTTTCTTATTAATCCCATTTCTTCTTTGTATTCATCTATATTTTCTATACTATCTTTAAGTGTTTCACTAAAAGATCCTTTTTCTTTTTTTATAGCTTTAAAATTTATAAGTATAAGTATTGCTCCTATGGCAATTAATAAAAAAGCTACCATCTTTTATTCTCCCTATTAATTCTATTAATTATATTTTAATTTAGCCATAGCTTTTTTCAAATGAATTATAGCTCTACTATGAAGTTGACATACTCTTGATTCAGATACATTTAATATTTTCCCTATTTCTTTTAAAGTTAGCTCTTCATAGTAATACAGTGTTATTACTAGTCTATCTTTTTCATTTAAAAGCTCTATAGATTTAGCTAAGTAATCTAATTGTTCCTCTTCTTCTACATATTTTTCAGGACTTGGGCTTTTCTCATCTTTTATGGTTCCTATAAGGGGTACCTCATCCTCCGATGAAAATATCAAATCTTCTAAAGAAATTACTGATATATAATTTATGTAATTTTCAATTTCACTTACCTCTTTTAAAGATATATTTAACTCATCTGCTATTTGTATCAAATTTGGCTCTTTGTTTAACCTTTTTTGAAGTCTTTCTATAGCTTCATTATATCTGTTTAATTTATCCATAGCCCCTTTGGATATGGGGCTATTTCTTCTTAATTCATCTATCATAGAACCTTTTATTCTTATGGATGCATAAGTAGAAAATTTCATTCCTTTAGATTCATCAAACTTATTTAAAGCATCCATAAGCCCGATCATACCATAGCTAACTAAGTCTTCATATTCTATATATTTAGTCTTACCGATTATAACCCTAGAGGCTATATATTTAACCAAAGGAATATATTTTTTTACTATTTCTTCTTTAACATATAAATTATTATCAGCTATCGCCATGACCTATCCTCCTCTATAACCTATGTGCCTGTTTTCTCATTTTAGAAAAAATAAATTTTATTATTTTTTCTCTAGTTAATACATCTATATCTAAAAATTTAACTCCATAGGTATACTTTTCTTTTTCCTTCTGTTTTCTAATTATTTTACCTTTTATAGCTATATTCTCATCACCAAAAGGAATATTTACTATAATTTCTTCTTCAAAATCTATTTCTTTTTTAGTAGAAATTTTTAATCCCCCACCACTTATATCTACAATATCAGCTTCAAAGAAATCAAATTGAGTATTGCATTTATTTCCACAACAAATTTCTTCTAAATCTCTTTTGCTATCTATTAGTGCAGCGTAAGTTTTTAAAATCAAACTTATTCTTACAAAATTTCTTCTTTGTATTCTATTCATTTTTTGTGGTTTTTTTAAAGCTATAAGCAGTATTTTATCTATTTTTCTTCCTGTTACTATAGTTTTAAATTTAAATATCTTTTCACCATTAAAATAAAAAACAGTTATTTTATCATTATAGTTCAAGGGTAAATATTTACTTCCACTAGCAGGTATACTTATATAAATGGTATCTTCATTTATATCTTGTATAATACTCTTATAATAGCCATCTTCCCACTCTATTTCTACCTTATTATTAATCTTAAATTCATCTTTATTATTCAAGAATACACATCCCCCTAAGAAAATATACTGAATAATTTTTTAAAAAATCTTTCTACACTTACATTGTCATTATAAATTTTACTATTACCTAATATATTTTTAGCAATACTTATTATGTCCTTAGATGCATTACAATTTGGATAGACTATTACAAAAGGTATTTGTCTCCTAACTGCTTGTATTGCCTTTCTATCTTCTTGAATACACCCTAAGTATTCTAAATCTATATGTAAAAATTTATTTACAGCATTTTTAAATTTATTATATGTAATTTTTCCATCCTGATCATCTATAGTCTTATTTATAACTAATTTTGCATTTTGTTTTATATTAAAATGAGATACAGCCTTTAATAAACTATAAGCATCCGTTATAGCTGTAGGTTCTGGTGTAGTTAAAATTATAAGTTCCTCTGAACAAGATATAAATCCTAATACACTTCTGTTTACCCCTGCACCTGTATCCATTATTATATAATCTAATTCTTCTAAAGTGGAAAGATTTTTAATAAATCTTTCTATTTGCTCTTCAGTTATACCTTCTAAATTCGTTATAGCAGTACCAGCAGGAAGCAACTTAACTCCAAAGGGGCCCTTTATTAAAACCTGTTCTATAGTCTTATTATTAAATATAATATCATATATACTATACTTTGGCATAACCCCCATTAATACATCATCATTTCCCATTCCTATATCTGCATCCAATATTAACACTTTTTTTCCCATCTTTTGAAGAGTTATAGCCAAATTAACTACAAAGTTACTTTTTCCAACTCCTCCTTTACCAGATGTTACTGTAATTATTTTAGGTGGGTTTACACTTTTATCCTTATCATTTACTAATTGCCTAAGTTTTTCTGCCTGGTCTAGCATAATTTATTCTCTCCTAATATAATCTTTGCTATTTCTTCTTCGTTTCCTTCCTTTATATCATCTGGTACATCTTGACCTGTGGTTATAAAACTGATAGGTTTTTTAGCTTCATCTAATATAGTTAAAATTGAACCATAAGTACTAGTTTCATCTAGTTTTGTTATTATTATATTTTCATATTCTAAAACATTATACCCTTTTATTATAGTTTCTATGTCTTTATTCTTAGTAGATGCACTTATTACTAAATGAACAGATTTTTCTTTTATTTTTTCTATAAAAGCCCTTAACTCTGATATTTGCATCATATTCTTACTACTTCTACCTGTAGTATCTACTAATATAACATCACAATACTGTAAATCTGTAATAGCCTTTTCCATATCCTTTATAGAAAATACTACTTTAAATGGAATATTCATAATATCCGCATAAGTCTTTAGTTGTTCTACTGCACCTATTCTATATGTATCTATAGTTATAAGTCCAACCTTCTTTTTATCTATTAAAGCAAGCTTACCAGCGAGCTTTGCAATAGTTGTAGTTTTCCCTACACCTGTAGGTCCTACTAAAACAGTAATCTTTCCTACAGAATTTAATTTAATCTCTATATTATCTTCTATTACTCTTTTTATTTTCTCTCCTTCATCTATATTATCCTCTAAATTACGTACTTTTTTTATTATATTTTCAATAAGTTCTTCTTCCAAATCCATATCTTTTAAAAACTTCATTAATGAAGAATCCTCATCTTTGTTAGATTTTTGATTTTTCCCCATATTTTCAACTATAGTCTTTAAACCTCTAATTTCATCCATTAAAGCTTTTGTTTCTGTAGTATCTTTTTCTTTTATAGACTTATTTTCAAATTTATCATTTTTAGATATTACAATTTCTTTATATCTATCCGATACATTAGTATCGGAATTTATATTACTATTAAATTTAGCATTGTTATTTCTTTCTTCTATCATCTTTTTAATAATTTCTATATTATTTTCATTATTAACTTTATATTCAGTATTATAATTGTGTTTTTTTCCCTTTGAATAATTATCAATAGCTGCAGTAACTTCTAAAGATTTTTTAGAAAAGAGGCCTAAAAAGCCTCCTCTTCTTACTTTCCTTTGACTTATTATTATAGCATCTGCTCCAAGTTCATAACGAATCTTAGTCATAGCTTCATTCATATCATTAACTACATACTTCTTTATTTTCATTGTAGTGTAACAACTCCTTCGGTTCTTATTTCCACATCGTTAGGTACTTCATTTAACGAAAGTACATTTACTGCTGGAAATACCATCTCTATAAGCCTTCTAAAAGCTGGTCTTATATTTGGTGATACTAAAACCACTGCTTGATTATTATAAAAATACACTTCATCTAATTTTTGTTTTAATCCATTTAATATGCTACTGGTAGTATCTGGATCTATAGCTGGAAAAGAACCTTGCATAGATTTTTGTATATTATTATTTATAGTTTGCTCAATATTGGGATCTAAAGTGATTACACCTAATGAACTATTTTCATCTATTAATGGGTTGCATATGCTTCTAGCTAAAGAGAATCTTACATATTCCGTTAAAACTTCTATATCCTTTGTGTTTCTAGAATTATCCGCTAAAGATTCCAATATAGTAACCATATCCTTTATAGATACTCTTTCTTTTAATAAATTTTGAAGAACCTTTTGAATTTCCCCTATAGTCATAAGATCTGGTATAAGCTCCTCTGTAACTGCACTATATTTGTCCTTCATAGAATCTATTATTAATTTTACTTCCTGTCTTCCTAAAAGTTCGTATGAATGATTTTTTATTATTTCAGTTAAATGAGTAACCATAACTGTAGTAGGATCTACAACCGTTAATCCCTTTAGTTCTGCCTCTTCTCTTTGATCTTTATTAATCCATATTGCTGGAAGTCCAAAGGCTGGCTCTATACCTTTTATTCCTGGTATTTCTACTTCCCCTGTAGGATCCATACAAAGAAGCATATTAGGCATAAGTTCTCCTTTTGCTATTGTTGTACCTCTAATTTTTATTATATATTCATTAGTCTTAAGCTGCAAATTATCTCTTATTCTTATAGGTTGAACAACTACTCCCATTTCAATAGCACATTGTCTTCTTACAGAAGTTATTCTTTGAAGAAGATCTCCTCCTGAAGATTCATCTGCTAAAGGTATAAGTCCATATCCTATTTCCACTTCCATAGGTTCTACAGATACTAGATTCATAACATTTTCTGGTTCTTTACTTTCTATTTCTGTAATTTCCATTTGCTCTGCTTCTTCTTGCATAATAACATGTTCTTTTTCTTCTTTAAATAAAAGATAAGCAGCTATTGCATTAGCTATTGCTAATATTAAAAAGGCTAAATGAGGAAGTCCTGGAATCATAGCTAAAAATAAAAGTACTACAGATGCTATAGCTAAAACCTTTGGGAATCCTGTTAATTGTTTACTTAAAACGGTTCCTAAATTCTCATCACTTCCAGATCTAGTAACTAATATACCAGAAGCTGTAGATATTAAAAGGGCTGGTACTTGTCCTACAAGTCCATCTCCTATAGTAAGTCTTATGTAAGTTTGAGCTGCTGTACCTATATCCATTTTTAGCATTACAACTCCTATTATTATACCTGCAATTATATTTATAAATGTTATTATAAGTCCTGCTACTGCATCTCCCTTTACAAATTTAGAAGCACCATCCATAGATCCATAAAAATCTGCTTCCCTTTGAAGATTTTGTCTTTTTTGTTTTGCTCCTTGTTCATCTATAAGTCCTGCATTTAAATCCGCGTCTATACTCATTTGTTTTCCTGGCATAGCATCTAAAGTAAATCTAGCAGAAACCTCTGATACTCTTGATGCACCACTAGTTATAACTACAAATTGTATTATAACTATAATAAGAAATATTATTATACCTATAACATAGTTTCCACCTGTAACAAGGCTTCCAAAGGTTTCTATTATTTTTCCTGCATAAGCATCTCTTAATATAAGCCTTGTAGAAGAAATATTCAGCCCTAACCTAAAAAGAGTAGTTATCAATAATAGGGTTGGGAAAGATGAAAATTGAAGAACTTCTGTAGTAAACATAGTAATTAAGATTATAACTACAGAAAGAGTTATATTAAGAGCTAAGAGTATATCTAAAAGTCCAGAAGGAAGTGGTATTATTATCATTAATACAATTCCTACAACTCCAAAAGCTGCAATAATATCTATATTGTTTTTTATGTTAAATCTTTTATTAGTACCTTCCACTAAATCACCTCATTTTGTATACCTAGTTTATTTTTTCTTTTTTAAAGAATAGACTATAGCTAATATTTCTGCTACTGCTTCGTACATATCATGTGGCACTTCTGAATCAATTTCTATTTTATCATACATTAATCTTGCTAAAGGTTTGTTTTCTATTACAGGTACTTCATTATTTTTAGCTATATCTTTTATTCTTATAGCAACATAATCTGCTCCCTTAGCTACAACTTTAGGTGCATTATCTCCTTTTTCATATCTTAATGCTACAGCTATATGAGTAGGATTCGTAACTACTACCGTAGCCTTAGGAACTTCCTGCATCATTCTTTGCATAGCCATTTCTCTTTGCTTTTGTTTTATCTTTGATTTAATCTGAGGATCTCCTTCATCTTGTTTATACTCTTCTTTAACTTCCTGCTTTGTCATTTTTAAATCTTTATTATATTGATATTTTTGATATACATAATCTGCCACAGCTATAAAAAGCATAATCAAAGTTATCCTAAAAAATATAGATATAGCAAGAGATAATAGTCCTGTTATCATATCCCAAGGTTTTAAGGTTCCTAAATTTAATATTTTTAAATAATTATCCTTTAAAAATTCATAACCTACAACACCTACAACAGTTATTATAGTCAAATCCTTTAAAAGTTCCATTACAGTTCTTAGTGAGAACATTCTTTTAAAACCATTTATAGGATTTAATTTTTTAAAATCTGGTTTTAAAGGTTCCTTTGTGAATAAGAATCCTGTTTGCAGATAATTAGCAGCTATACCAAAACACATAATTGGCAAAGCTACAGGTAAAACAATTTTACCTACACGCAAAATTGTTAATATGGCCAAAGAATTTAAATTATTGTAATTTAACTCCATATTAAGATAATTATTTAAAAATCCTGCCATAGTTTCTTTAAGTTCATTAGCTCCATATTCTCCTAATGCTATTAGCACTAAAGTACAAGCTAATAAAGTAAACGCAAGGGCTAACTCTTTACTTTTAGCTACTTGCCCTTTTTTTCTTGCATCCATTTTTTTACGAGGGGTAGCTTCCTCTGTTTTCTCTTCTGATGCAAAAATAATTAAAACAGGTATTGTTTTATAAAAACCTCTTATAGCATCTGGCAACATATCAAAAGCAGAATTTAAAACTTTTAAAAATAAAGGTAATGCAAATACAAAAGCAGTAAGTCCAACTATTATTTTAATAGGAAGTCCTAAAATCATTATATTTAATTGAGGTACTGTTCTAGCTACTAATCCTAAAGTAAGGTCCGTTATAAGTATAATAAATACAATAGGTACTGCTATTTTGATGCTTATATAAAAATATTGTATAAAAACATTTATAACATGCTTTATACCCTCTTGATTTAGAAAAAATGCTCCTAATTTTATAACATTAAAACTTTCCACTAAAGCCCTTATAAGCATATGATGGCCATCTATTAAGAAAAATACGATAGTACTAAACCAATATAATATTCTCTCTAAAAAGGTTACATTACTATTAGTGCTAGGGTCAAACATAGTCATCATAGCGAATCCTACTTGAAGATCCATCATATTACCAGCATATCTAGCACAAACAAAAGCTGAATTGGTTATATATCCCAAAATAGCTCCTGCTAAAATTTCATTAATAATATTAAATATTAATGAAGTAGAATTATTTATAGTATTTACAGTACTAATATCTATAGAGCCAACTAGCATATAAGCTATGATTAAAGCTAATGATACCTTGCCTATTACAGGGGTTCCTTTTGGGAAAAATATAGGTACCATACTAAAAAAAATAAAAAGCCTAAAAGAAACTAAAATTATGGCTGTAGCATAGGCTGCACTTATCAAAGAAATCCTCTCCTAGCGTATTTTCTACTTTCCTTATTTTATAATCTGAGTTATCATTGCAAAAATTCTTTCTGTAAAGGCTAATAATTGATGTAACATCCAGCTACCAGTTAAAAGACCTATTAAAGCTACAGCTATAAGCTTTGGAACAAAAGTTAAGGTTTGTTCTTGAATCTGTGTTGTAGCTTGAAATATACTTATTATAAGACCTACTAATATAGATATTATTAAAATTGGCGCAGATACTAAAAGACCTGTTTGAATGGCATCTTTTATAATACCCATAACCATATTTTCGCTCATTTAAGTCACCCCTAACCAAAACTCATCACTAAAGATTTTACAAGAAGGTACCATCCATCTACCATTACAAACAACAAAAGTTTAAAAGGTAGGGATATCATAACCGGTGGCAACATAAACATACCCATAGACATAAGCACACTAGCTACTACCAAATCTATAATTAAAAATGGAATAAATAATAAAAATCCTATTTGGAAAGCTGTCTTAAGTTCACTTATTATAAATGCAGGTACTACTATATCCAAAGGCGCATTATCTTTAGTTACCTTAAAATTTGGCTTGGCCAAATCTACAAATAATTTTAAGTCCTTTTGTCTTGTTTGTTTTAACATAAATTGTCTAAGAGGCTTGGCCCCTATTTCTACTGCCTGCTCTTGAGTAATTTTATTTTTCATATAAGGTTGTATAGCCTTAGTATTTATTTCAGTATATACAGGCTTCATTATAAATAAAGTTAAAAAAAGTGCAAGACCAATCATTACCTGATTAGGTGGAGATTGTTGTGTTCCCATAGCATTTCTTAAAAATCCAAATACCACAATTGTTCTTACAAAACTTGTCATCATTACTATGAAAGACGGCAATAATGTTAATACAGTTAGCATTATTAATAGTTTTATATTATCTACATACTCTGTTGGATTATTAGCATTATCTACAGAAATATTTATTTTGGGTATAGGTATGGTATTTTGTGGAGCTGCATAGGCTTTCATAGAACAAAAAAATACTATACCTAAAGCCATTAAAACCATAAGCATTATTTTGTTATTTCTTCTTTTCATATCTATCTTCCTTTTTTAGCTTATTTAACTTAAGTTTATCATAGATTTTATTTAATTCTCTCTTTTCTAGGAATTTATTTAGCCCCTTATATTGTGGCATAGATTGAATTTTTAAATCTTCTATTTTTTTCGTTTCCTCTTCAGATAATTCTGTTATTTTTTCTATACTATGAGGAGTTGAAGTCATAATATATGCTTTTTCACCTATTTTAACCACACATACAAAATTTTCTTTAGATAGTGGAACCCTTTCTAAAACTTTTATATATTTCCCATTTTGAAATTTTTGAAGTTTCTCTCCTCCAAGTTTTAGTGATAAATACAAAAGTAAAAGCACTAGAGCTAAGGCAAAAATAGCTTTAAAAATCATTCCAATAAATTCTATATCCATAATTATGTCCCTTCAACACTTAAATTAACTTTTCTAAAAGCCTTTAAAATTTCTATCATTTTTATATTTTCTATTGTACTATTAAATCATCAAAATAGATACTGTTAATTCGACCTTTTTCAAGCATAGGACCGATTTTATTTATAATTTCTACCTTTATTTTATCAATATTTTTAGGATTTATATCTGCTGCTTTTTTAGATCTTAAAACTCCTATAACTGCATCTCTTAATATAGGCTTCTTTGTTTCTAATTCCTTATTTAATTTCTTTTCTTCATATCCTATATAAATCTTTGCTTTTACAAATCTTTTTCCATCTTCATCTGCTAAATTTACTAAAAATTCATCTAAAGAGTAAGTTTTAGATGAAACTACAACCTGTTGAGGATACATTCCATTAGCAGTTTGTTGTGAATTTATAACATTAGTATTATTTACAGGCACTTGGTTAGCATTATTAGAAGTTTTTTTATTTTTTATAAAAAGCATATATCCTCCAAAAGATCCTGCTCCAACTACAACTAATATAAGAACTATTATTATTATCTTTTTAAAACTTCCACCTTTTTTCTCTACATTTTTCTCGCTCATTTTTTGCTACTCCCCTTTTCTTTTGAAACTATAACTATATTTACCCTTCTATTTTTTGCCCTGTTAGCATCAGAATTATTTTGCACCATAGGTCTGTATTCACCATATCCTGCTGCGGTAAATCTTGCTGGATTTTGTTTCTTAGTTTCAACAAAATATCTTAAAACATTAACTGCTCTAGCTGTAGACAACTCCCAATTTGAACCATATATTTCATTTTTAATTGGCACATTATCTGTATGACCCTCTACAATTACTTCATTAGCCATTGTAGCTATTAATCCATTTAACTTATCCATTATTTGTCTACTTTCAGGCTTAATGTCAGCTTTAGCTGTTTGAAAAAGCACATTATCTCTAAGCTGTATTACAACTCCTCTTCCTTCTTCTTTTACTTCCACAGAAGACTTAAGATTATTTTTATCTATAAACTTACTTACTTCATTATATACTTCCTTTGAATCAGATTTTCCATTAGCACCTGCTTCACTTCCCATTTTAGTTGTCTCTCCTACCAAAGGTATATCTCCATTTTTCAAATTAAAATCAACAATACTATCTCCAGATTGACCACTCATTGCTACCTGCATAGCAGAAGCTACTTGTTTAAATTTTTCAGCATCTACACTAGAAAAAGAATAAAGCAATATGAAGAAAGTTAATAATAAAGTTATGGTGTCAGAAAAGGTTGCTAACCATTCATCACCTCTTATTTCGTCTCCTCCACCTGAATTTTTATTTCTCCTAGCCATTTTGAGCTGCTCCTTCCCCAGATACTTGCACCTTATTATAATCTAATCTTTCTGGTGGTGAAAGATAACTAACTAGCTTTTCTTCCATTATTCTTGGATTAACTCCTGATTGAATTGCTAAAACTCCTTCTAATATCATTTCTCTTGTAGTTGCTTCTCCTCCACTTTTATACATTAAATTTGATCCCATAGGATTAAATACCATATTCGCCATTATAGAACCATAAAATGTAGTTATAAGAGCCTTTGCCATCCCAGAAGCTATGGCACTAGAATCTGTAAGGTTAGCAAGCATTTGTATAAGGCCTATTAATGTACCTATCATACCAAAGGCTGGTGAATATCCGCCCCAGGTTTTTAACATATCTGCTCCTGCTTTATGTCTTTTTTCCATTTCATCTATTTCAAGTTCCATAATATCCCTTATAGTTTCTGGTTCTATCCCATCTACCACCATTCTTAAACCCTTTTTCATATAATCATCAGTTAAATTATTAATAGCATCTTCTAAAGAAAGAAGACCTTCTCTTCTAGCCTTTCTAGATAAATCTACAAAGTTTTGAATAACATCTATATTAGACATTCCATTATCTTTAAATGTCTGCCTTATAACTACAAAAAGTCTCTTAAATTCGCTCATAGGATAGGCAATTAGCATAGCGGTTAGAGATCCCCCTATAGTTATAAGTACAGATGCTAAATCCCAAAATATTTTAAGATCAGTTCCACCTGTAGCCATTCCCCATATAATTAGTCCAAAATTAAAAATAAGTCCTATAGGTGTTAATATATCACTTTTTTTCATTTTCTAAACTCCCCCTGTATGCCTAAAGTGATTATGTCACTTTTATACTTTTTAACTCTTTTTATTATTTCATCTGGTGTTTCTATAACTATATATTTTTTGCCATTTACCAAAGTAATCAAACTTTCTGGTACTTGTTCAATTTTTTCAATATGTTCTGCATTTAAAGTAAAACTTTCTCGGTTCATACCTGTAAGCTGAATCATTTTAAACACCCCTTTTTAGCTAAAATTTGAATACTTACATTTGAAGGTTGGATATCTGAAATTTAATTTTTAAAATCATGATAGTGTTTCTCATAACTAAAAATTTAATACTTAATTTTCAAATTCACCACCTTTAAAAATCTTTTATTTTTATGTTTAATGTAATAGTTAAAGTGGCTATCGCATTAAGGAGTTTACACACAATATGCTGTTTTGCAAATTTAAAATTAGCACAATATATTGTAGGATTTATTCTTAGTGCGACAGCCCCTTATTTTTTATTTTTATTTAATTAAACTTTATATTTTAATTATTATCTCTTTAAGTTAACTAATTCTTGAAGTATTTCATCTCCTGTGGTTATCATTTTACCGCACGCTTGGAATGCTCTATTAGCAACTATCATTTCAGTAAATTCCTCTGCCAAATCTACATTAGACATTTCAATCATACCATTAAGCATGTCTCCATATCCCTTGTCATTTGCCTTGTCCTCAGCTGTTCCACGAGGTGTTCTAATTATAGCTTCTCCAGAGTTTGCAGAGTTTTTATATAAATTCTTACCCATTTTTTCAAGTCCACCTTCATTTTTAAATGAAGACATAGCTACTTGACCTAATGCTGCTGATTTTCCATTAACTAATGATGCTACAAGAACTCCGTCCTTATCTATACTAAAAGATTGAACTCTTACTTTCTTGCCACCTTCAATCTCTATTTCGTCAGGTATTCTTAGTGGAATTAATTTTTTACTATCATCAGCTGCTTTTAAAGCCTTTGAATCTGCATCCACAAATGCCATTTTAGCCTCTCCTGTACCTGTATCATAAGCTAAACTTGTACCGGTCCCATCAGTCATAGCATATCCCATAATTCTAAATCCATCTGAAGTTAAAAGATTTCCTTCTTCATCTAAATTAAAAGAACCATCTCTAGTAAAATATACATCCATCGTACTATTCTTACCATCAATAGATCCGGCCTGTGCATCGTCGGTACTCTCTGTAATAATACTAGTTTCGCCTGTTATACTTCCTTTTCCTACTATAAAAAATCCTGGTCCGTCTATAGCCATATCTAAGTTTCTTCCTGTAGTTTGCATATTTCCTGTAGTAAATTTAGTGAATATACCAGCTACTTGTACTCCTAATCCTACCTGCCTTGGATTTGTACCTCCTATATTAGCACTTGGGCCTGTTGCACTAGACATATTTTGACTTAGCATGTCTTGAAATCTAATGCTTTGAGATTTAAAAGCTGTAGTATTAGCATTTGCTATATTATTACCTACTATATCTAATCTTGTTTGTTGTGCTTTAAGTCCACTTATACCTGAATACATTGATCTTAACATATAAAATTCCTCCAATTTTTTAAGGGGTAATAACTTTGTATCCTTCATTCTACAAAGTAAAGCATCCTAAAAAGGTCCAGCTTATATTATTACCGCACTATCTATATTTGTAAAAACATTATCCTTACTTTCTTCCTTTGTCATAGCAGTTATTACTGTTCTATTTTTTATAGAGGTTATTAAAGCTGCATCCTTGCATAATATTAAGCACTCCCTGCTCCCCTTCTTATCAGCTATATTTATAGCTTTATTTATGCTATTCATATCTTCCTCTGATAGGTTTATATTTCTAGATTTCATCCTATCAAAGGCATGCTTTGATATTATAAAACTTTCTTCCTTGCTTTTTTTATTTACTTTATCATTATTATTTATTTTTTGGTTTAATAATTTTTCAAAGCTTTCTGTTTTATGTTCTGTTTTAATATTTTTATTTTTTAAGGATGCATAATTATAGTCTTCTATTAAATGTAATTTACCATTTATAATTTTAAATGACATATTTTTTCACATCCCTATTTTTTTTCTTCTACCTCATTTTTATTCTCATCGCCATCAGATGGGTTAGATGGATCTGCTAGATTCGATGGGTCTACTGGATCTACTGGTTTTTCATCTGGTTTTTCATCCGGCTTTTCATCCGGCTTTTCAATATCACCAAAGTCACCATTTTCTTGTACATTTGTTACATATTCAAATGGTACATATATATCTTGTTCTTTTCCATCCTTTGTTATAGTAACTTTAATACTTACTCCTAAGCCATTTCTAACTACACCTTTTACTACTCCAGTTATTTTTTCTTTTCCATCATCCATTAGTACATTTTTTCCTATTAAACTTACAGCATTTAATAAATCATTGTTGTATTTAGAATTTTCATTTATATCATCTGTAATATTTAATACATCTTCCATAGGAAATTCTCCAACTTTTCCTGGTTCATACTCTATACTTAATTTGATTTCATCACCATTTTTTATTACATTTCTTACAATTCCTGCATATTGATTACCCTGATCATCAAATTTTCTAAGTAACACTACTTTACCTATAAAACTAGAAGCTCCTGTTAATTTCATCATGCTATTTAAATTAGCCATTTGCTCTAAAGATGAAAATTGCGCTAATTGAGATACATATTCTGTTCCATCCTTTGCATTAGTTGGATCTTGATTTGCAAGTTCCGCAGCTAGTATCTTAAAAAAAGCATTTTTATCAAGGTCTTGTCCTTTTTTAACAATTCTAGTACCTCTATCAGTTTTAATACCAGTGTTTTCTTGTGTTGTCTCTATTATTCCTTTTTCATTTTCTTTTTTATCCGCTTCTTTTTTATTTTCATCACTAGTTTTATTAGTTGTACCAGTATAAGGTGAATAATTTGAATTAATTGTTGTTGGCATATATTACACCTCCATTCTATTTTTTAATATTAAGCTAGCATGTTTACATTGCTTTCTACACTACTTATATTTTCTTCTTCTGGTATTTCATCCTTAGATGATAATTCAGCTTTATTTTCTGACTTTGAGGTATGGCTATTTTCCCTTTTTTCATTTCCTTGTTTGAAAAAAGTTGTATCTTCATTGTATATATTTAGGGAAAGCTCTTGAACCTTTATACCAGAGTTTTGCAGTTTATCTTCTATTAATTGCATGTTAGAATTTAATAGATTATAAGCTTCTTTTGTAGTAGCTCCTATATTAGCTTTCATAATGCCACCTTCCATTGTTATTTTTATAAACACTTCTCCTAATTCCTTTGGCATTATTTTTACTGTTAAATCTTTTACATTATTTAATTCCATATACTTTATAGATTTTATTATATCTGCATTCATCGTGTCCTTATTTATTACTAAATTTCCCAAAGCTTCTTTTGAAGATAATTCATTTATGTTGACAGAGTTTTTAAGATGAGACATAAAATTAACAGTTTTATTTATTTTATCTCCTGTTCCTTGTTCTTTTTCCTCTAAAAGTCCCTTTAAAAGCTTGTCTTCTTTAGAAGTATTTTCTTTTAAATTAGAAGAATCAGTTTCTTCTTCTGACATTAATAATTCATCTACATTTATTTGAGAATCTATAGGCAAGTTATTTTTAGATCCTTCCTTTAAAATGCTTTCCATCTCACTTTTGATATCTTTTAACAGGCTTAACTTTTCTTCATTAGGTTCCTTTTCAATTTTCATCTGAAGTTTATTTGAAAAAGTTTCTAATAAATCTTTATCTAATGAATTTTCATCTGTAAGATTTAATTTATTAAATTCTTCACCCAAAATATCTTTTATTTCTGTTACTAATTGTTCTTTATTACCATTACCTTGAGATAAATTATTTAATAAAACTTTTAATTTATCCAAGTTTTCTTCTAAGTTTTTACCTAATTTTATATTTTCTCCAGAAGATACGCTCTGTAATATAGAATTAAGTAATGCTATAAAACTATCTAAATCTCCAGATTTTTTAAGCTTATTAGCTAACTTTTCTAAATCCTCTACAGATTTTATAGAATCTAATTCTTCCTTAGAAAAACCTTGCTCTTCTAATTTATCTTTTATTTTTTGTATATCCTCTTTATTTAATCCCGACATGATACTATTATCTTTACTATTTGTATTTTCATCTTTAACTAAAGAATTTTTATTATCTTTATAAATATCATTACTATTTTTTGTATCAAGATTTTTATCTTTGATAGCACTTTTATTAGAAGATATATTATTTAGTACTTCATTAAAAGAATACGGCTTTTCATTTTGATTGGTTACCTTTTTAGTAGTCGAATTATTTTCAATTTTAATAAATCCACTTATTTTTAAATCCACATTTCTCACCTCCTTTCAGTGTTTCTTATAAAGGCATAAAGAGCAAATTCATCATTATTTTTTTGCTCTATCATGTTTTGTTCTTTTTCAAAGGCTAATTTATCCTTTTCTTTTAAAATTTCTACAGTTTTTCTTTCTACTTGCTTTGTTTTTAATTCTTCTCTTCTTTTTTCTACTATATTAAGTTTTTCCTGCAATTCATTTGTCGTTTCATTTATACAAAAATTTAATGAATTTAAATAACTATGCCTTATTTTTTTTTCTAGTATAGAATCATTTAAATTTAGACTATTGTATTTATCATAATTATCTTTTAATTTAAACAATTTTTTTTCAGTATTATTCTTTTCTATTTGAGCCTGTTTAAATTTCATTTTACTTTCTTCTTCTTTTTTTTCCCTTATATCTAAAAGCTTTTGAAGTTTAAAAGAATACCCCTTCATTCAACTACCTACCTTCTTTTAAAAAGTAAAAATATACTAAATAAACATATATAAATAACTTTGTTTATAGTCTTTATATCCTTATATTTTTAAAAAACATTCTTTAATTTTGAAACATATTTTTAAGAACAGATACACTTTCTTCAAAGGAATGCTGCTCTCCTATTCCCTGTTTTAAGAAAGATATTATTGAATCATAATAATGTATAGCCATATCTACTTTAGGGTTACTTCCCTTAACATAGGCTCCTATATTTATAAGATCTTCTGAGTTCTTGTATGTAGCTAAAAGATCCCTTGCCATACCAGCCGCATCTTTATGTTCTCTTGATGCAATCTCCGACATAAGTCTGCTTACACTACTTAGTACATCTATAGCTGGATAATGGTTTTTGGCAGCTAAGCTTCTAGATAAAACTATATGACCATCTAATATACCTCTTACAGCATCGGCAATAGGTTCATTAAAATCATCTCCATCAACTAAAACTGTATAAAATGCGGTTATTGATCCTTTGTTAGACATTCCCGATCTTTCCATTAGTCGTGGTAATTTTGCAAATACTGAAGGTGTATACCCTTTAGTTGCTGGTGGTTCACCTATAGCTAGTCCTATCTCTCTTTGTGCCATGGCAAATCTTGTTACAGAATCCATCATAAGGATTACCTTTTTGCCTTGGTCTCTAAAATATTCAGCTATAGCTGTAGCTGTAAAAGCCCCCTTTAATCTAACTAAAGCAGGTTTATCAGAAGTAGCACAAACTATAACAGACTTTTTAAGACCTTCTTCACCCAAATCCTTTTCTATAAAATCTCTTACTTCTCTACCTCTTTCCCCTATTAATGCTATAACATTTATATCCGCTTCTGCATATTTTGCAATCATGCCTAAAGTAGTACTCTTACCTACTCCACTACCTGCAAATATACCTATTCTCTGTCCTTCACCTACAGTTAAAAATCCATCTATAGCCTTTATTCCTGTGGGTATAACATCCTTTATTCTTCTTCTTTTCATAGGGTCTGGAGGGTCGCTATCCAAAGCATAAGGACTTCCCTCCATTAACCCTTCTCCCTCTAATGGCTTACCGAGTCCATCTAAAACTTTACCTAATATATTATCTGAGCATATAACACTAAGAGGTTTTCCTTGAGGTATTACCCTGCATCCTGGTGCTATACCTATAAGCTCTCCTAAAGGCATCAATATAACATTTTCTTCTTTAAAACCAACTACTTCACAAGGAATTGTTTGATTTTTTTCATTATATATAATACAAACCTCTCCTACAAAGGCTTTTATTCCTTCAACTTCTACAGTTAATCCTATAACTTTTCTAACAGTACCTTCCATGTAGTTAAAATTAGTTTCTTTAATTCTTTTTCCTATTTTCTGAAAATCTATATCTAACATGGACATTAAATTCACACCTTATCCTTTAAAGTAATTGTATAAATTTTGTTTTATTTTTCATTTATTAATAATTCTTTAATTTTATCCAAAGCAGTATCTAAAGAAGCTATAACTCTCCCTTGCTCTGTTTCTATAATAATTTCTCCATCTTTTAAAGAAGTATCTTCTATTACAAATATTTCTCCTCTATAAGGAAGTTGGTTTTTCCAAAATTCTGATTTATCTTTTATTTCTTCATAATAATAAGCATTACTTTTAACTATAAAGGTAGCAGATTTCTTTGATTCCTCAAGCTTCTCATATATAATTTCGTTCATAGAGGACTTATCCTTAACCTCACGCTTTAATACTTCTTCTACTATAGTTAAAACTAAATTTCTAACTTCTTCTTCTTTTTCCTTTAGATAGCTATTATATTGCTTTTCAGTATCTAAAAGCATTTTATTAGATTTTTGAATCATCTCTTCATAAGCACTTTTACCCTTTTCTATATAGGTTTCATAGGCTTCTTCATATCCGGATTTTTTTCCTTCATCATAACCTTTTTTAAAACCTTCATCATAACCCTTTTTAAATGCTTCTTCTTCAACGACTTCAGCTTCACCATAAGCCTTTGATAGTAATTCTTCAGATTTACGTCTAGCATTCTCTAATATATTCTTAGCTAAATTTTCATAACTCTCTATAAAATTTTTAGAATTCTCTTCTTCTATTTCTTTTTCTTCTTTTTCAAAACTTACTGGCTTTTTATAATTAGTTTTTATCTTTTCTTTACCTTGATTTACTACGCTGCCTTTTTTAATGACTTTATACAATGATTGCATCTTCGCCACCTCTTGATATTACGATCTCTCCAGCTTCGTCTAAGCGTCTTATTATACTTACTATACCTTGTTGAGCCTTTTCTACATCCATTATTCTTACAGGTCCTAAGAATTCTATATCTTCTTTTAAAGAAGATGCGGCTCTCTTAGATTGATTTTTAAATATAACATTGGCAACTTCTTCTGAAGATCCCTTTAAAGCTAACGCTAAATCCTTTGTTTCTACTTCTCTTAAAACTCTTTGTATTGCTACATCGTCTAGAGTTATTATATCTTCGAATACAAACATAGATTCCTTTATCTTTTCTGCTAATTCTGCATCTTCTCTTTGTAGTCCTTCTGTAATATTCTTTTCTGTAGTTCTGTCTACTTGGTTTAATATATCTACAATAGTTGGAAGGCCTCCTATAGTTGTAGCATCAGATCTAACCACTGAAGATAGTTTGCTGTCTAATACTTTTTCTATTTCTTTAACTACCATAGGTGAAGTAGCACTCATTGTAGCAATTCTATAAGCAACCTCTGATTGCAACTCTTCAGGAAGGGAGGACAATATTTGCCCTGCCTTATCAGATTGCATATAACATAGAACTAAAGCTATAGTTTGAGGATGTTCATTAGATATAGTATTTAATAGCTGAGAAGAATCTGCTTTTCTAGCTATTGCAAAAGGTCTAAATTGTTGAGTAGCCTCTGTAACCTTATCTAATATTTCTAATGCTTTTTGACTACCTAAAGCTTTCCCTAAAAGATTTCTTGCATACTCAAGTCCACCTTCTAATATATAGTCCTTAGCCTTATTTATTTGTATAAATTCCTCTAATATGTCTTGTTTTAATTCTGATTTTACAGAAGTTATATTAGCAATTTCATAAGTTATTTTTTGTATTTCTGAGTCTGGTAATCTCTTTATTATACCAGCAGAGGCCTCAGGACCTAAAGTAATAAATAGTATTGCTGCTTTTTGAACTCCTGTTAATTTATCATCTTTAGCCATATATTATCACCTCTCATCCTCTGCTAGCCATGATTTAATTATTTCTGCTACTTGATCAGGTTTGTCCTTAGCATATTTTCTTATTTCATTTTCAACATGAGACTTTTCATCCTGTGCTTCTAAGTCTATAGGTTTAAACTTAGGAACTTGTTTAGTCTCACTCTCATTATCATCTATTAAAATATCAAGGCCTTCTTGTTCCTCTTCGTATTCTTCGTCTCTCTTTCTTCTCTTAATTACAAAGAATATTATTGCTCCTACTAACATTAGCACGCCTAAACCTATGGCTGTAAATAATTTTACTCTTTCTTTCGTTTTTTCAGCTTTTTGCATTTCTTCTAAATCTTTTTTAACTTTATCCTTAGCCTCTGTATCAAATGGGAGTCCTTCTATACTTATAGCATCTCCTCTTTTTTCATCATATCCTATAGCAGATATAGCTAAGTTTCTAACAGCAGTTCTAGTTTCTTCATCTATATTACCATCTAAAACTATTGATGCTGTTAATCTTTTTACTGAGCCTGGCGCCTTTATACTATCTTGCTGAGTTTTTGATAACTCATAGTTTTTAGTATTCTCATCTCTAGAAGACGTTTCACTTCCATTATTATTCTCTGTAGTCCTATTTACCATATTATTGTCTACTACACTACCATTTGTATTATTACCACCTGCATTATTTTGATTTTTCTCTTTAATACTGTGTTCACTAACCACTACATTTTTAGGATCATAAGTTACAGAGTTAGTTTTAACTGCATCAAAATCTAAATCTGTATTAACATTAACTTTAACCTTGTCCTTTCCATACACAGATTCTAGCATAGAGATTAATCTATTTTGAAGATCCTTTTCATAATTCTTTTTAAGTTGCTGCTGCTTTTCTGCTGAGGTTGTAGCCTCTTCTAAACTTCCTGAAGCATCAAACAAGTTTTTTGTTAGAAGATTCATATTATTATCAATTACTTCTACATTTTCCTTTGGGATATTTTTTACACTTCCACTTACCAAAGCTACTATAGATTTAACTTGTTCTTTACTAACTGTTTGTCCTTGTTTTAAATTTAAAGTAACAGATGCCCTACCAGGTTGTGTTTCTTTTACAAAAGCAGTTTCCTCTGGAAGAACTAAATGAACCCTACTATTGTCTACTTGTGGAAACCCTTTTATAGTTCTTTCTAATTCTCCTTGAAGAGCTCTTTGATAATTTATTTTCATTTCTTGATCTGTTTCCCCAAATTGACTTTTATCTAATATTTCAAATCCTTGACTACCATTAGTTAGTGGAACCTCAGATAACATTTGCATTCTTAGTTCATCAACTTGATCCTTGGGTACTAATATATTATTCCCCTGTACTTTAGATTCAACTTTCTTATCCTTCAATTTTTGAAGAACTGCACCAGAGTCATTAGAATCCATATTAGAGAATAAAACTGCATACTTAGTTTTTCCAAAATAAAGAGATAATGCAATAATAGATGTTATAATTCCTAAAAATATTATAGAAAAAGCTATTTTTTTTACTTTACTAAATCCTGTCCACTTTTCTTTTAACCCTTTAAAAAACTCCTTAAGCTTATTCATCGAAAGCTCTCCTTACTATAATTGCATTCTACTTAATTCTTGATAAGCTTCCACTAGCTTATTTCTAACTTGAACTGCTAACTCCATGGACATTTTAGCTTCTTCTGCATTAAGCATTACATTATGTATATCAACCTCGTCACCCTTTATAAAGGCTTCTGTACTATCATCTGCTTTAACCTGTTTTGCATTTACTCCATCTAATTTATCTTTTAATATATCACTAAAATTAACTTTTTCTGTAGTATCTACTTGATTATTTTCATTAATAAAATTTTTATTAAAATTATCAAAAACCTTTATATTTGGTACAAATTCATTTACCCTCATAATCAACTCTCCTATTTACCAATTTCCAACGCTTTTCCAAACATTGATTTTTCTGCATTCATAACTGTTACATTTGCCTCATAAGTACGCACTGAAGTCATCATATCTGCCATTTCATTTAATACATTTATGTTAGGCATAGATACATACCCTTCAGCATCTGCATCTGGATGAGATGGATCATACATTCTTCTTACAGGCGAAGAATCTTCTACTATGCCTACAGATTTGACTCCATAAAGCTTCTTTTCAGTTTTCCCATTTCTTTTATTTAGTTCATTGTTAAGATTTTCTTCAAAAACAGCTATTTTTCTTTTATAAGGACCGCCATTTTCTGTCCTTGTAGTAGTAGCATTAGCAATATTAGAGGATATAGTATCCATTCTTAATCTTTCAGCGGATAACCCACTAGCACTAATTCTCATAGTATCAAATGCTTTAATCATATTGTTCCCCCCTCTTTCATCCTGTTTGTAAATTCCCATTCAAATTTTTATAACACTAAAGGGAATACACTGAAATAAAATCTAAACCTTCTTTAGCTTATCTTCCATTAATAATATATCTTGTAGTAGCTAACCTATTATTAGCTTGAGTAACTAATGCATTATACATAAGTGCATTAGCTGAATTATTTACCATTTCATTGTCGATGTCTACATTATTTCCATCTGTTCTCATACTATTAGAATCATCTACCTCTTCTTTAACTTGTCCAAATTCAGATCCATCATTTATATGTTTTTCTTTAGTAAGCTTCATATTTATATTATTCAAATTATCCTTTAATGTTTCTTCAAAAGTAACATAATGCCTTTTATAACCAGGAGTATTATAATTAGCTATATTATTCGAAGTAACTTTACCTCTATAGGATGATGCATCCATAGATTTTTTCAAAAGATCATTAACCAATTGACTACTAGACATGTCTTCTACTCTCATTATTTACACTCCCATATTTATTTAATTAAAAATGCCAATTATCATTTATACATTATTTCTACAAAATTTATATACAAATTATTTTAATATAAACTATTTATATACAAATTCCTTCAATTTTATTTTACATTAATAAGAGGATTTTGTACATACATTTTCTTCATGTTAAATTAAATTTTTAAATAAATTTAACTTTATATTATAATCCTCTTTTGATAATATAAATATTATTCAGTTTTACAAAAAAATATTTATTTATTCTTAAAAAAAATTTAAAAAATTGCATATAATAAAAATTTTCCTACAAATATTATATAATAACAAAATAGGTTTTACTACCTAATTCTGTCCACTTTACCCATAGGAAATATTTACATTTAATTATCTACTTAATAAACAAAACTCAAATAAAGCATCTTTAACTCATATTAATTAAAGATGCATTTTTTTACTTAGATTTTACATTTTCTAATATTTTTAGTACATCCATAGGAAAATTATTAGTTTGTCGCATTATAGCAAGAGAAGATTGATATAGTATATCTGACTTAGCATAATTCATCATTTCTTCTGCCACATCTGCATCTACTAATTCACTATTAGCACCTTCCATTTTAAGAGATATTTCTCCTACATTATTCACACATTCCTCAAACCTATTCTCCAAAGAACCATATTCACTTCTTACAGAAAGCACAGTTTCTATAGCATTGTTTACAGCATCAAGACTATTTCCTAATTTATTTGTATCTGTAACATCTATTTTCCCATTTATGCCTAACCCATCTGTTGTTAAATCATAAAAAGGTATGTACTCTAAATCTCCTACGTTAGCCCCTACAGGAACAGACTTAATCTTAAGATTAGCTTGGTCACCAAATTTACCCCCTTCAGATAAAAGCTTAATTCCATTAAATTCTGTACTCTTTGCTGTAGTTTGTATACCTGCCATAAGTTCATCTATTTCATTTTGAATAACTTGTGTATCATCTACATTATTTGTTCCATTAGCAGCTTGAATAGTAAGCTCTTTTATCCTCATAAGCATATTACCCATGCTTTCTAATCCGCCCTCTGCAGTTTGAAGCATACTAACTCCGTTTTGAGCATTTTTTGAAGCCACTTGAAGACCTCTTATCTGTATATTAGTCTTTTCACTTTGTGCCATTACATTAGGATCATCTTTAGAGCATCTAACCTTGTATCCTGAAACTATTTTATCTAAAGCTGTACTCTGCTCTGTTAAAACTTTTGAATAGTTTCTAAAAGCATTTAAAGATGCCAAATTATGACTCAATCTCATAATTATTACCTCCAAAATAAAATATTAAAATATCTATTTTTAAACCAAAATGTTTAAATTTATACATTCATATATTTTCTCTATCGTAAGTATTCTACATTACTTTAACATTTATAATATTTTTAATATTTATTTTAATAATTAGCAATAAGTATATTTCTTTAATTTATCATCTAAATGTTTTTTCCATATTTCATACTTTAAAAAAAGGTTATTCTCTATAAAGTTAGCAGCTTCATCCATATCTCCATTATCTAAGGTATCTTTAAGAAGACTTAAACTATTTTCAAAATCTTTTAATACTTTTTCATACTCATTATCTTTTATTTCTAAAAAAACTGGATTTAAAGCTTTTTTTAAATAAACCACAGAATCTAAAAGACTTTCTGTAAGATCATCTAACTCTCCATATTCTCTAAAAACTATAGTTTCTTTTATATAATCTATCCCATCTTTTAAAACATCAGATAATTCTATAGACTTTTTTATCGTCTCAATATAATCATTCATATAAATTCTCCCTTAATATTATTTCTTATTATATAACTATAAATATTTTAATTATTCCTATTCTTACAAAACTTTAACCAAAACCTATATTTTTCTAAAAAACAAAATCCTATTTGTATAAAACTTATTTTAACACAATATATTCGATAAGAGAATTATGAATTAAAGCCCTTTTAAGATTATTAAAATACAAAATATTTTTAATCAATAAATGGTTATAAAAATAAAGAATACTCATATTTGTTACTAATATCTAATAAACTGATGCCACATAATGTTACATCACACTAAATAGACTCCCTGTCTATTTAATCATTATATATTAACCCACAAATAGAGTATTCCACTTATTTTCTATATATTTATTTTCATTAAATGTATCCTATTTCTTTTTTTATTCCTTTATTTATAGAGTTTTTATAATCTATAAATTCATAAAGATCTTCACAAAACAATTCTGAGAACTGATTTAATTCTTCTAATGATAAGTCTTCTATAGATAAATTTTTATCTTCACAGTATATAACTATTTCACCTATAACTTTGTGAGCATCTCTAAAAGCCATACCTTTATTAACCAAATAATCTGCTGCTTCTGTAGCATTTAGAAAACCTTTCTTCACAGATTTCATTAAATTATCCTTATTTACTTTTAGAGTATCTATTATACCTTTCATTACTTTCAAACAACTTATTACAGTATCTTTAGCATCAAAGAAAGGTTCTTTATCTTCTTGCATATCTTTATTATAAGCTAGAGGTAAAGATTTCATAACTGTTAATATACTTATTAAATCTCCATATACCCTTCCAGTTTTTCCACGGATAAGTTCTGCTCCATCTGGATTTTTCTTTTGAGGCATTATACTACTACCTGTGGAATAAGAATCCCCTATCTGTATAAACTTAAATTCACTACTATTCCAAAGTATAAGTTCTTCAGATAATCTACTTAAATGCATCATTATTATAGAAAAATTACTTATAAGTTCTATTATATAATCCCTATCACTAACTCCATCCAAAAAATTTTCTACTGGTTTTTTAAACCCTAGCAGCTTAGCAGTATATTCTCTATCTATATTATAAATACTTCCTGCTAGAGCTCCAGAGCCTAAAGGACTTTCATCTAAAATGTTTAATGCATTTTCAAGTCTTTTCTCATCTCTTTTAAACATTTCAAAATAAGCTAATAAATGATACCTAAAAGTTACTATCTGAGCCCTTTGCAAATGAGTATATCCCGGCATAATATAATTATTTTCATTTCCAACTTTAATTAAAGAATCAATTAATTCCTTTAAGCACTGGATTACTTCCTCTGCAGTTTTTTTAGCATACAGCTTTATATCTAAAGCTACTTGGTCATTTCTACTTCTTCCTGTATGAAGTTTTTTCCCTACATCGCCTATTTTTTTTATTAAATTTATCTCCACAAAACTATGAATATCCTCATAATCTCCCTCTATTTTTAAAGTCCTCTCATTTATTTCTTTTAATATTTCTTTTAATCCTAGTAATATTTTTTCTTTTTCTTCTTCCTTTATTATATTCTCATTTGCAAGCATTTTAACATGAGTTATGCTTCCTTTTATATCTTCATAATAAAGCTTTTTATCAAAACCTAAAGAACTATTAAAGTCCTCCATAAGTTTATTTTCCTCTTCTTTAAAACGTCCTCCCCAAAGCTTCATAATTTGTTCCTCCAACTTTTTTGTCTATAAATTTTTCAAGGCTTTTATTTTACATGGTAATCCAAATAAATTTATAAAACCTTCTGCATCTTTGTGGCTATAAAGTTCACTTTCTCCAAAAGATGATATGCCTTCATCATATAATGCATAGTCTGTATCAACTGAACAAGGCTTTATATTTCCTTTGTATAACTTTAATTTTACTGTACCTGTTACATTTTCTTGGGTTTTATCTACAAAGGCATCTATAGCTTCTCTTAAAGCTGTAAACCATAGACCATTATATACAATATCTCCATATTGTTCTGAAACTATTTTTTTATATTGATAAGTATACTTATCTAAAATCACTGATTCTAATTTTTTATGAGCTGCATATAATAATGTTCCTGCTGGTGTTTCATAAATACCTCTTGATTTCATACCTACCAAACGATTTTCTACTATATCTGCTATACCTATACCATTTTCTCCACCTATTTTATTTAGCTTATCTATTATATCTACAGGATTTAAAACCTCTCCATTTACCTTTACTGGTATACCCTTTTCAAAATAAATTTCTAGATAAGTTGATTGATCTTTCGCTTTTTGTGGTGGAGTAACCATAAAGTACATATCTTCTTTATGTTCACTTTTTAAATTTTCCAAATCTCCTCCTTCATGACTAACATGCCATAAATTTTTATCTACAGAATATATTTTTTCCTTAGTTACAGGAATTTCAACTCCGACTTTCTTAGCATAGTCTATAGCATCTTCCCTAGATTTTATATTCCAAATTCTCCACGGTGCTATTATTTTTATATTAGGATCCTGCGCCTTTATCCCCACTTCAAAGCGCACTTGATCATTTCCCTTTCCAGTACATCCATGACATATATATTTAGCTTTCTCTTGATGAGCTATTTCTACCAATTTTTTAGCCATTAGTGGTCTTGCAAAGGATGTTCCTAACATATAATCTTGTTCATATAATGCTTCAGATTTTATTGCTTTATGCAAATAATTTACTACAAATTCTTCTTTCACATCTTCTACATATATTTTTGATGCACCAGATTTTATTGCTTTTGCCTTTACACGGTCCATGTCATCGCCTTGCCCCACATCAACGCACACAGCTATAACATCTAAATCATAGTTTTCTTTAAGCCATGGAATTATTATTGATGTATCTAATCCCCCTGAGTATGCAAGTATAACTTTTTCTTTCATAAAATACTCCCCCTTAATATTAAAATTGAATTAATACCTGGCTTTAATTTCCTTTTATCTTTATAAGAGTTAAATTTGCCAGAAATTTATTTTTTCGTTTGATTTATAATTATACATATATCGTAATAAATATTCAATACTTTTTTTAAAAATTTTTGGTATTTTTTATTTTTTCGTAAACAAAATGCCATTCATCACACTGATAAATGGCAATTATGGTAATTTAAAATATTGTTTTATTTATAATTATGCATAAAAACAAATTCTGTTACATAATTTGTAACAGAACTTGTTACCACACTATTCTTTCAAAGTTTTCCATAACTATATATGTTTCATATATTTCTCTAGCTTCATCTTCCTTTATCTTATTATCAACATATTTTCTATATAATATATATAGCTTACTGCTTAAATCCGGATTAGTATTTTTAGTTTCTTTCATTTTATCATATATAAGCTCTTTTAAGGAAGGTTCTATTTTGGATGCTATTTCTTCATTAGCTAGATAGATTATACCTTCCACTCTTTTTCTTAATTCTTTATCATTACAAAGTATTTTTATTTCATTTAAACTAGATAAAATCTTTTTCACAGATTCTTTACTTATCTCTAAATGCTTATCTTCCATTAAAGATACCACCTTTATAGCATTAATATATTAATTTATCATAAGCTTGACTTTTAATATATACATCATATAAAATTCTTGCATCTTCTTCAGTTATTTTCCCATCAGAAAGCTTTCTATATAGTATATATAATTTAGAATTTAATTCTGGATTATCAAGTCTTACTTCTTTCATTTTTTTATAAATCGTATCTTGAAAAGGTTCATCATCCTTATACTTAATCATATTTTCCATATATTTCATAAGTAAATCTATTTTTTCTTGGAGCAATCTTTCGGAACTAAGTGTTTGAATATCCTTTAGTTCTGAAAGCATTTTCCTTATTAAAGCTTCTTCTACCATTATATTGTTGCTATTCTTATTCACCTATCACACCACCTAATAAGCCATTAATATAATTATATCACTTTAAGACTTATATTCTTTAATAATTAACAATTTATTCAATAATATTTAATATATTATTAAATCCTAAAATATTTTACATTTTATTAATATCGTAATATAAAATGTACACTTTAGTGTTAACCTTATTTAACTACTCTATAGCAATGCGGAAAAGATTCTGGCAATCCCCTCCAACATTCTGCCTCTTAAGGATCTATTTTTAAAACCTTCTTTATAAATTCTTTTACTACGTTTTAAATCCTCAAAGAAAATATTTTCTAGATTCTCTGTACTTTCTTCATCATATATAACTGCATTTATTTCGTAGTTTAACTCAAAACTTCTTATATCCATATTAGCAGTACCAACAGTACAAATTTCGCTATCTACCATAATGGTTTTAGCATGAATAAAAGATTTTTCATCATAAAAATAAATTTTAACTCCATATTTTATGAGCTCTTCTAAATAAGTCCTAGAAGCATAATATACTACCAAATGATCATATCTACCTGGAAATAAAATTCTTACATCTATTCCACTTAAAGATGCCACTTTTATAGCATTCATTATACTATCATTAGGTACAAAATATGGTGTAGTAATATATATATGATCTTTAGCTAAAGTTATCATCTTAAATATTGCTTGCATTATAGATTGGAACTGTGAATCTGGTCCGCTTTTTACAAGCTGCATAACTTTTCCATCATATTCATGCATTTTAGGAAAATAAAGCTTAAAATTGTCTCCATAAATAAACATTTCGTCATTTACAGCCTTTATGGTTGCAAAATCATCCATAAATACTGCTTGAAGACCCATAACGAAATCTCCCTTTACCATAAGATGAGTATCTCTCCAATATCCTAATTTACCTTTACCAAGATATTCATCTCCTATATTTATTCCTCCTATAAAACCAGTTTTGCCATCTATAACTACTATTTTTCTATGATTTCTATAATTTATTTGAGTATTTATATGTCTTAAAAGCGGAGCTAAAAAATAAGAATATTGAACCACATCTATACCATTATCTTTAAGTTCTTTTATATAAGATCTTTTTATACCTATAGATCCTACCCTATCCATTATAAACCTTACTTCTACACCCTCTTTTGCCTTTTTTATAAGTATATTTTTTATTTCATTGCCTAAATTATCACTTTTTACTATGTAGTATTCTAAATGTATATGATGTTTAGCCTTTAAAATTTCTTTTTTTAGATATTCAAATTTTTCATTACCATCTTTAAATATTTTTATACTATTATCTCTAAACAAAGGGGATTCACTATTTTTGGATAATAACTCTATTAAAGAATGATATTCCTGATTTTTTACCTTTCCCATAGCTTCAAGGACCAATTGTTCTATTTCTATATTAGTAATATCATGCAGTTTATGTTTTTTCCAATTTCGACCTAAAAAAACATATAAAAATAATCCCAAAGGAGGAAATATAAAAAATATAAGAAGCCACGCTATAGTCTTTTCTGGCTTTTTTCTCTCTATTACTATTAATATTATAGATATAATTATATTTATAACAAAAAATAAAGAGAATGTGTTCTTAAAAGACAATAAAATCCCCCCTTTAAATTGTATTTACATAAAACTTTTCATATAATAGATATATTATACTATAATAAAATTAAAATTACTATGAATTACATAAACATATATTTATTCACATAAATGTGCTTTATATATTAATAAATATTGTTTTATATTGAGTAATTTTTTTTATTTTTGTATAATTATTTTAAATAAGTGTACTTTATATTTAAGTATATTATCTTACACACAAATATTTAACAAAAATATGATTTAAAATAATATAAAGTGAGGTAAACTATGAAGTCTATAGGTATGCGTAACATTAAAACTGCTCTAGCAGTTACTATTTCTATATTAATATCAGAATTTTTTAAACTAGACTCTCCCTTTTATGCAGCCATTGCTGCAGTTATTTCTATGCAGAATTCTGTTACAGGGTCCTACAAAGCTGGAAAAAACAGAATGTTAGGTACTATAACTGGTGCGCTTATTGGTCTCACTTTTTCTAGTATTTCACCAAATAATCCTTTTTTATGTGGACTAGGTATTATAATCATAATTTATATATGTAATTTGTTGAAATGGGATAAATCTATAAGCATTGCTTGTATAGTTTTTACAGGTATAATGATCAACCTTACAAATAAAACACCTTTATATTATAGCATTCATAGAACTTTGGATACTTTTATAGGTATAATAGTATCAGTGCTTATAAATATGTTTATAAAACCACCGATTTATGAAAAGCAAATAGTAATTGGATGTAAAACCATAGTAAAGCATTTTTCAAAAATACCTACAGAAAAAATCTATTTTCATCATAAAGTAGATATAAAAAAGCTTAAAAATCAAATAAATAATTTAGAAAATAATTTTAATGCTTATAAAAAAGAAATATTAAAAACTAAAAATTTAGATGAAAATTATATATCTATTCTAATAAAACTATTTAATCAAACTTACACCCATTTATCATTTATCGATGCTATAAATAATAAATGTGAATTAAATAATAAAAATTATGAAAGATTTAAAAATTTATATCATCTACCAGAAGAACCTCATCAATATGATGAAAATGATTTAAATGTAGTATATAACTATCATGTATCTAAGATAATATACAATTTGGAAAGCTTAAAGAAAGAATACAAAGAAAATAAGTTAAAACTAAATAAATAGGATATAGCTTTTATTCTATAAATAGCTAAAATCTATATCCTATTTATCAAGTATTTGCTTTTTATTAAAATTTATTTTAATAAATTTTAAAGTTTTTATATTAAACTCCCTACTCTTTTATCTGTCTTTTCTCTCTGTACTCTTTCCTCTATACTCTGTACTCTATAATTTGTACTCTGTCTTAAGTTTGATCTAAACTTGTTAACACTTTATCATAAAGATTTTTTACACAAACTCCGTTTTGTAAGTTTTTACAATTTACACAACTCTTGCTGTTTTCTGCACCTATTACTGATACAAGTCCTGTATCTATACTATCATATCCATCACATACATTGGCTACATGCATCATTTGCAATTCATTCATTTATATTTTCCTCCTACATTATACTTCTAATATTTCATAATAAATATTTTTCCCTTTGTTTTAATTACTATACAATTTAATTGAATTTGTTACTTTAAAGTATTATATTCATACAATTTAGTTGACTCTAATAAAAATATTATTCTCTTAATGAAAAAGAGAAACGCCAACTCTAACGTTTCTCTTTATACCTATTATTTTTATTTAATTACTTATATGAAAATCTTAATGTATAGTAAAACAAATAATATATTTTATTCTTTCTTCCTATATTTTCTTATGAATTTAAATATATATATTAAAAATAAACCTACAAATACTCCTATAGAATCTATAAATACATCTCTTATCTTTCCTTCTCTTCCTGGAATAAATATTTGATGAAATTCATCAGTACAAGCATATAAAATAGTGATAATTGATGCTTTTATTTTAATGTTTTTATAAAAAGTGTTCTTAAAAGCAAAGTATAAAAGCATAAACAATATAAAATATTCTGTCATATGGGCTGCTTTTCTTATTAAAAAGTTTAAAAAATTATAATCTATATATTTAAATAAATTTATTTTTCCTTCTATTAAAGCATCTGCTATAATAAAATTATTTTTATTTGATGTTTCTGCATGTTGATTTGAAAAAAGAAATATTATAGTCATCCAAATAAAGGATGGTAAAAACCATATTAGTTTTCTAAGCTTATTCATAATAAAGTCTCTATCCTTTTAAATCTATATTTTGTCCCACATTTGGGTCCACTAATTCTTTTATCATTTCTGTCATTTGAGCTGCATTTTCTTTTGAAGTATTCATAGTAATTTTCATTAAAGATAAGGAAACTGCCTGTGCAAGTTTTCCTTGATTTAATGCCATAGATACTCCTCCTATATCCATATGCTCCCCTCCCGTTAATCATATTTTATATATAAATATTTAAAATTCATATATAATGACAATTATATCATATTTTATACTATCCTATTTTATAATGTGGTGGTTTTTTATTAAAATATAGTATTACTTTTCCAAATTTCATATATTCTAAAATAAGCTCATCCATTTCTCTACTAAGATTAAGTATTTTTTCATTATCTCTTTCCTTATTCTCTAAAGTTATACTGATTTCATATAGAGCTTGTCTTACTATACTCATTTGTTCACATAAAGATTCTTTACTATATTTCAAAATCATCTCCCCATTCTTTTTTTAATGTAGTATAAAGACAATTATTCGCTATCTTTTTATTATACACATTTTTTTGTATACGTTGTTTTAACTTTTTATTAAAACAAAGAATTTAGTGTTCATTCATATTCACATTTCATATATTGCAATATTAATTCGTCCATTTCTCTACTTAAATTCAATATTTTTTCTTCATCCCTATCCTTTTCTTCTAATGTAGCACTTATTTTATATAAGTCCTGTCTTAGTTGATTCATTTTTTTAAACAAACCTTCTTTAGTTTTCAATTGCTCCCCACTCTCCCATATATTGAAAATAAAATAAAAATTAACTAATATTATTAATATCGTTGCTATAATAAAAATTTTTATATATAAATTATTAATTTTTGTTAAATTATAAATAAATATGTAAATATTATATATAATTACTTTAATTTATATGTTTAAATTTTAAATCTACTTTATTTACCATTAAAATAACCACCAACTACTATTTTAAGTTGGTGGCTTAGCATAAAACTTTATTTATATTTTTCTACAAAACCTTGTAGATTTTTAATAGTTTCATTAAGGGTTTCTATTCTAGATAAAATCTCCTCTGTAGAAGCTGCTTGCTCTTCACTAATAGCTCCTACACTTCCTATGGTATTATTAATTTCATTTACACTATTATTCATTTCATCTAATATTTTTTCGATGTTTTTTACAGCCTCTTGGGATTGATCCGACAATTTTCTAACCTGTCCTGCAACTACTGCGAATCCACGACCAGATTCCCCTGCTCTGGCAGCTTCTATAGCTGCATTAAGACCTAATAAATTAGTTTGGGTAGCAATACCTTTTATAAATTCTAGAATTTCAGAAGTATCATTTTTCTTATTATTTAATTCTTCTACCATAGAAATAGCATTTTGGCCTGATTTTGCCAAACTTTCCGCTGCCTCTGATACTTGAGCAGTATTTTCAGTTACCTGTTTAACATTCTCCACTAATTTTTGAACATTTTCTACTAATTGATTATTATTATCAAAATCTATTCCTGAACTAAGGGTACCTATAACTGCATTGTTTACGCCATAAATAGGAGTGAATATTGTTTTTATAGCTCTACCATAGACTTCCTTTGGAATATTATCATAGGTTTCCTTTTTATATTTAATACATTCCTCTATGGTTTTTATACCTTTTATAGGTTTTCCCTCTGGTAAATCTAGTTCAAATTTATTAGCTCTATGATAACCAACATATTTTTCTAAATCCGTAAGACCTACCACCATATCCTCATGAATGATTTTATTTATGTAAGGTAGTACTAGTTTAAAAGCTGCTAATATTTCTTCATTACTTTGAAATCTCCTATTTTCACCCATTTATATTCTCCCCTTTTTTAATTTCCTTTATTTCTTATGGCTTATAAAAGCCATTTATTTATTACAGTATTTACCCCTTCGTTACTTTGTCTTGCTGATACTAACATGGATTTATTGTAATTTATAAGCACGTCATCTTTAACAGATTTCATAATGGCTGTTGCCATATCTATATCTTCAATTCTAGACAAAGAAGAAGTTAAATTGCTACCAGAATTATTTACATTATTAAAAGCATGTTGAAGATTATTTAGATGATTACCTAGCTCCGCTCTATTTTTTATAACTGTATTTAATGCATCTTTAATCTTTCCAATAGATTCATTAGAGTTAGATGCAGTATTTATATTTATGCTATCTATGCCTAAAGCTTGCAAAGAATTATTAGTTATGGTTAAATCATAACTAAGATAAGGATTTTCTCTTGTTTGAATAACTAATGTTTTATCTTCATTTAAAAGCTTTATTCCATTAAATTCTGTACCCTTTGCTATGCTATCTATATTTTCTTTTAGCTGCTCAAATTCTTCTCCTATAGCTTGTCTGTCATTATCCGTTAAAGTTCCATTAGAAGCTTGTACTGATAATTCCTTCATTCTATGAAGAGTTTTAGTTATTTCGTCCATAGCACCATCTGATACTTGAACCATAGAAATTCCATCCTGTATATTTTTTTCTGCCCTATTTAATCCTCTTACTTGAGCCTTTAAACTTTCACTTATAGATAATCCACCTGCATCATCTGCCGCTTTATTTATTCTTTTCCCTGATGATAGTTTTTCTGTTAACTGGTTTTTAGATGTTTTATTCTTTGTTAATTTTGCAAAGGAATTCAAAAGAGATCCATTACTACTAACAAACATCTCTCCACCTCCCTGTTATTTTTTCTAGGCTTCCTTGCCTTTTGTATATCATTTTTATTATCGTATATGATTTATTAAAACTTAATCTAGATTTTGAAAAGGATTTTTGATAAATCAAAAATCCTTTACTTTCTTAGCTTTCATATAATACTTTTGTCATAAAAACTTATTTTATATTCCTATTCTTTCTATTGCTTTAGTTAATTTTTCTATTCCATTTTTATTAATAATGCATTGATTCTTAATAATTCTTTCTCTATTTTTTAATTTAGATATTTTTTTTATATTATCTATAATTATATCCTTAGTTAAATCTTTACACCATCCTAAATTATATATTAGTCCTCTTTCATTCATTTTATATGCTACTTTTTCTTGATTGTCTGCAATTATTAACCCAAGAGTTGGAATTCTACAAACTGCAAGCTCATATAATGTGCTTCCACAGGCTGATACGGCTATATCACATTTATTCATTATTTCAATCATATTAGCATTAAAATATAAATTTATATTATCTTTTAATTTTTTTAACTTTACTAGCTTTTCAATATTTTCTTCTTTAAAAGATGGGCCTATAATAACATGAAATTTAAATTCTAAATCTTTTACATAATTACATATTATATTAGTTATTCCATTAGGATCTGCTCCACCTACAGTTATCATAAAATTTTGTACTTCTTTTTTAATATTTTTATTAGGATTTTTTCTGAACTCTTCTCTCAGCATAGTATAATTAGTACCTAAAAATAACCTAGTATCTTTATTAGCTTTATAAGAATACTCCTCAGCTCCAATATTTTGATTTATTATAAAATCCACATTGAAATAGTGTAGATTCATATCATCTATATATCCAGTAATTTCAAACATACCTTTTGTTAAATTAAAATATTCTTCATTTACATCATAACTATCTGTTATTAAACAATCTACTGATATATTTTTCAAATCATTTATAATATTATTTTCATTAATTGTTACTACATTAAAACCTTCTGCTTTAGCTTTATCCATGCCTGATTTATATTTACTAGATAAAGGAACATCTACTTTACATATATAAAAAACATCATTGGTTTTTGCTAATTCTTTAGCTAAAACCAATGTTCTCATAATGTGGCCCATACCTATTTGGGATCCACCATCTGCTCTTATTGCTATTTTCATATTATCACCTTATTTTATTATTCTTATAACTTCAAATGCCTCTGCATAATCTCTACTTATCACGCTACCCCATTTTAAAGCAGAAGACTTCAAATTTTTATTTGACCTTGGATGTGGGAATTCCCTTAATTCACTTTTATAACATTCCATAGCCTTAAGTTTTTCATCTAAAGTTTCTGTTACATCAACAAAATAATTTGGTTTAAAATTAGATGTACTACTAAAATTCCACTCTGTAGAAGATACAGTCTCAAAAGCATATATTTCTTTTACATAATTATCTCCAATTGGCCTTGTAGCAGTTAATACAGCTTCAAAAGTCATCTTATGATCTATATTTAAATCTCCACCAAAATGCGTATATATTATATCTGGCTTTATGTTTTCTATATGCTTTTCTATTATTTTTATAATATCTAATAAAGAAACTGAATCAAATCTATTGTCTGGTAAGTTTTCCATATAAACTTTTTTATAACCTACAATCTTCGCTGCTTTAAATGTATCCTCGTGAAGTTTTTCTACTTTAATACTATCTGCTAATTCCCTTTTATTATATCTTGATGTCATTCCTTCACCTAAAATAAGTCCAAAACACTCATCACCATGTTTGGTATGTTCTAAAACAGTTCCACCCACGCCTAAAATTTCATCATCAGGATGTGCGGCTATTACTAATATTTTTTTCATCTTAACCATCCTCGTCTATTATTTCAACATCTGCAATTATTTTATTATTTTTTAAACTAGCTCTTGAAAATTCAAGTTTATATTTTCCAAATTTAATGAACGCCTTAGGATACTCTTCACCATCTAACATTCTTATATAATCATATATTTTTCCCAAATCAAAATTTGAAAGTATTTCACTTTGCGAAAAATTTCTCCTTTTAAATTGAATAACTCCTCCACTTTGCTTTTTAGGTAATATCTTTTCATTAATTATTCTAGATATCATTTTTTTAAAAATAATTTGAGATGCTCGAATAAATATTTCATCTGCAGTTCCATTTAAATTCAAACTTTCTTTAAAATAAATATCTCCAGTATCAATACCCTCGTTAACCTTAATTGCAGATATTTTAGTATTTTCTATTCCTCTTTCTATCAAATTCTGTAGTGGACTTCCTCCTCTACCAAAAGGCAAATCAGTCATATGAAAAACTATACAATTAAAAGTTTCATATATCTCTTTTGGAATAATCCACGACCAATGAGGTAAAAAAATATATTCAGGATTTATTTCACTCACTTTTTCATAAGTTAAGTCATCCTTATTTGTTATAATAAATACATCATGCTCATAATCATTATCTCTTCTAAACTTATCTGCATTTTTTACATTCCATGATTTAATAGTTGCTATTATAATCTTCATGTTATATCACCTTATCCCATAATAGTGGAGTTCCCCTATTTATATCACAATATGCAGTTTTCCCTAAAATATCATCATAATACTTAGGCTTTAGTCCGTTTCCTGGTCGTATTATTCTTATATTTTCTTCTGTAAATTTATCACCTTTCTTAATATCTTTTACTACAAAAATTGATCTTCTAAATATTCTACTTTCATTTTCCCTATCAGAAAGCCTATAACTTACTTCTCCTATAGCTCTTTCTGCTGCTCTAATATCTTGTACCATACTTTTAAATTCTTGTGGCTCCATAGAAAAAGATGCATCCGGATTTTCTATATTTCTACTTAAACAAAAATGTTTTTCTATTACTTTTGCACCCATAGCAACTGCAGTTACTGCTGCAATTGACCCTAAAGAATGATCTGATAATCCCACACTCACTCCAAAAATATCCTTTAGGTTTTTCATAGTTATTAAATTCATATTATCTGGTATAGCAGGATATGCACTAGAACATTTCAATAAACATAAATCTTCATTTCCCACAGATTTGACAGCATTTACAGCTTCCTCTATTTCACCTAATGTTCCCATTCCTGTAGACATTATTATGGGTTTATTTTTAGATGCAATATATTTAATTAGAGGAATATCTACTAATTCAAAAGAAGCAATCTTATAAAAATCAACATTTAAGTTTTCTAAAAAATCTACTGAAGTTTTATCAAATGGTGTAGATAAAAAATCCATTCCTAATTCTTTTGCTTTGCTTTTTAATCCCCCTTGCCATTCCCAAGGAGTATAGGCTTTTTCATAAAGTTTATATAAATTCTCTCCATTCCATGTTCCTTTTTTTATATTAAAATATTCATTATTACAATCAATAGTCATAGTATCTGGAGTATAAGTTTGAATTTTGATACAATCTGCACCTGAGTCTTTAGCTACTTTTATTATTTCTATGGCTCTTTCATAACTTCCAGCATGATTTGCTGACATCTCAGCAATTATATAGCAAGGTTGATTATCTCCAATAATTCTACCGTTAATATTAATTTTACTATTCATTACTAATCCTCCTTGTATATTTTAGCAATATACTTTTTACCATTAAGAAATCGAGTATGAGGAAAATAATTATTTTATTCTCCATCATCTCACATCATCGTGTGTACCATTTTGGTACACAGCAGTTCTTTAATAACTATTTGCTTTCATATAAATAGCCGGAAGCTATCTAAACCTACGGTTTTGAAGAATTGATTCTTAAAAGTTGTTTGTAAAATAGGGCTATTAACTATACGCCAGTAACCTTTTCGGGTATCGCCATATTTTATTGCTTGACTATGTGTATATCTCAACTTTTTAAGATTTTCATATCTTATTTTAACCTTCTTTCATTGCTTCCATATACACATTCTTAGCCTCTGCTTAATGCATATTTCAAAATTTTAATTATTCCTTTACAGTTTGCTATTTCACAATAATTTATCCATCCTCTATTCAAGGGATTAAGTTTATTTATTCTTTCCCCTATTGTATATGTTTTTGACCTACTGGTTATTTTCCTAACTTTATCTTTGTATCTATTAACAGCTTGAGTTGATATTCTGAGCTTTGCAGCATATCTAACCCAGCAGAATGAAAATCCTAAAAACTTTTTTCTCCAATGTCTATCTATTTTACTTTTATCTTTATTTATTTTTAATTTAACTCTATTTTCGACAAATAGAGTTATACTTTTCATAACTCTTTTACTTTTAACGTAAATGTTACAATCATAATCGTATCTACAAATTTTATCTTTAATTTTCTTTGATAATTCGCACATTAACATACTGCAATTCCCTTTATCAAGAAATTTCGCTAAGTCTATATCTACAACCCATCTATCATTCTATCAACACCCGATTTACCTTTATTTGCAATAACCCTTTTATAAGCTAATTGCATGTTCTTTCTTAATAATATTTTTCTAAAAAACCATATTCAAACACATTGGTTTCTCCTCTTGTAGTTGCCATAATTATTCTATGCACGCCGTGCTTATCCTTAGGCTCTCCCCTTTTTCTTTTAGTAAGTTGCCTTCATGTATAACTAAATTATATTTATTCATTTTCTCATACTTTTGTATTATTATTTTTTTATCATTTATATCTATAATAATTTAGTAAACTCTATGAATTCTGACTTTTTTTTAAATTTGTAGTTTGCTTTTAAAAAACTTTGTTGCGAAGCTATATTCCCATTTTTTACCTTTCCCACTAATTTTTCAAGTTCACTTATAGAGTCTATTATCTTTTCTTCTAATTTAATTAAAATTAATAAGCCATATCCTTTGGCCCTATAATTTTTATCAATACTATAATCTATAATACCTGCTTTTTCTTGTATATCAACTCGAATTTGACCAACTGGAATACTATTTATTTCTAAAATAAACATATAGCTATCTTCAGCAATAATTTTTTTTTCAAACCATTCTTTATGTTCCTCATAATTTATTATCTTAGTATTAAAAGAATTTTTACGTACACTTGTATCATTTACCCAATTAAAAAGTAAATCTATGTCTTTTTCTGTAACATCTCTTAATATAGTATTCATTACTTAAAACCTCACTCTATTTATATACTTGATTTTATATACTCTTTTGCTTTACATTCTTGTTAATTTCAAGTAACTGAGATCTTTGCTTAACTAACTTCAGAATATCCTCAAAATAAAAAGCATGTTTCCCAATATATAATTCTTTATAAATTTCTTTAATAAGTATAAAATCTTCTTCTGTATCTAATGTCCACCTCAAGTTTGAATAATCTTTATCATTTTTATATTGTGCTAATTTAAATATTTGTGGATTATCCCAAATATAAGGTGTTACATGCTCTCTATCTCTTTGTAATTTAGATTCTTTAAAAGCTTTTTCCAAAGATTCAAAACTGAATACTTCTGTATCTAATCCCCTTGGATAAGTTCTATCTATAGTATTACTTACATAGTCATATTTATCTTTATTATCTAAATAAAATTCAATTATATTTTCGCTTACTTGAGGATCTATTAAAGGACAATCTGATGTAACTCTCACCACTACATCTGCATTATTTTCTTTTGCAGCATAATAATATCTAGACAATACATCTTCTTCCGATCCTCTAAAGTATTTTACTCTTAATCTTTCACATTCTTTTATAATAACATTATCCTTTTCTAAAGTTGTTGTAGCTATTATTATTTTATCTATATTTTTAATTCTTCTTAATCTATCTATATCATGCTCCAAAACAGTTTTTCCACAAATCTTTTTTAATACTTTCCCCTGAAGTCTTGTAGAACCCATCCTTGCTTGTACTATTACAATTATTTTTTTCATTCAATCACCTTTTCAGCTTTTTTTATAAATTAAATATATTATTTGAATTTGTTTAATGATTATCTAGCTCTAATTGTGATAGTTTTCTCTTCAGCTATACTCTTCTTATCATATTAAATCTTTTCTTCTCCACTGTCCAAGAATATCTTTTATGACTAATTCTTTATTTGCAAATTTATCTACTGTTTTATCAAATAGTTTTTCCGTTATCCCTATAGTCCTGCAGAAATCTCTTTTAGATGTAGGATCGCAAATATAATCTCTTTCTTTAATATATTGTACTGCTTGTTCATTAGATAACTTCCCCTCTCTAACAAGCCTAGAAGCTATGTCAGATACCCTTTGAAAACCAAACTTAACAAACTTACACCACAAATGCATAGTATATCCAATTGAATCTATTTGAGTATAGTTTTCTATACTTCCTTGCCTCTGCCACTCATTATAATAATCTAAGTCTCTAAATCCAATTTCAATAGCTTCGTTTAGACTATCGATAATAGAGTAAGGATATATTGCTCCCATAAAGATTATTTTCGTCCTATCTGTACTTTGAGTATGGAATATTTCAAGTTCTTCACTGGTTCCATATTCAAACGCAGAATTTTCTCCAAAGAATACTAGTTTTATATTATAATGATTAGCAATCTCTATTGGTATTTCATAGAGTTTTTGCTCTAACCATTTTAGTGGATGAAGTTCATTTAAAAAATCTTCTCTAGTATGTTTAATAAAATCATTAGGATTACATCTAAAAGTAATTAAATCTAATCCATATTTGTTTACTAAATTATTAATATTATATCTACCTGCTTCTGTTTTGGTAAATTCATCCGCAACTGTAACTAGAAGAGGGTTTCTAATACCATGTTTTTCTATTAACCTCTTAACAATTGTACTAGAGTCTTTGCCCCCAGATACCGCAACAACACAATCGTATTTTTCATTAGTTTTATTCCCTTTAATGTAATTTGTTAGCCACTCCTGCCTCTCTTTGAAGTTAATATCCTTCTTTTTATCGTGATTAAGACATGCTAAACATACACCATCAAAGTCTTTTGTATTTGGTCTAGTACCCAAAATAAAGCCACATTTTTTGCAAATTCTGATCTTCAAAAGAATCATCTCCTTTTACTAAATCTAATTCATTCTCTAGCCGCACCTTATCTAAGCTTCTCTAATAAAAACCAACATATGTCATCCTGAGGAAAGTTATTGTCTCTATGGTATATAAATCCATAGTCAACTAAACTTACATCTTTATATATATCCATTATTTCTCCTGCAAAATCTCGTTTAAAAAGCTTATCTTTTTCACCTCTATATTCGATAAAAGCTGGTTTTGGGTTATAATATTCAGCAACACATATATATCTATTACTGGTTTTATACATTAATTCATAGACTTTATTCAAGTAATTGGGATTTATATGTATTAAAACACCTCTACTAAATACAAAGTCTCTTTGGTAGTCTGGTTGGAAGTCTAAAATTGACTGATGATATACTTTAATTTTCTGTTTTTTCTCAAGTTCTTTAATGGCATTAGCGTTTATTTCTATTGCAGACAACTCCACCCTTGGTAAAATAGTTTGTATTGCATCTAAGTTTATTCCTATATTAGATCCAAACTCGATTACAGAGTTGACTTTATCTGTTCTTGATAATATTTTAGAATACATAGCTATACTACTTGCTAACTGCTTATCGCTTTTATTTCTATGTATATAGTCATCTCCAAATTCCCCTGCCCAAAATCCTTCTTGGTTCGTTGTATATTTCACATTATATCCTCCTATTCAAATAATTTTTTGTTAAATCGCATCCTGTCTTGTAACATATTTAGTAAATGTTCCTAGCTTTTCAGATTTACTGCCAAAATTATTGCCAAATGGCATATCTAACTCATCTTTTATAATTAATTATACTCAATACTTATATATAGCATTTTTTTATTTTTTCATTCATATAATATCTCCTTTTGTCTTTAAATAAATATATTTTTTGTCTTGCTTAATAACATTACAACAATTACATATTGATAGATATATTTTACTTTCTATAGCAACTCTCAGTTCTCTATATAATTTTCTATTCCAACTATTTTTTAATGATTCATCATTGATATTTTCTAAAATAATCTTTCCAGTTAAATCATAACAACATAGTACAATATCACCATTTTTCCTTATTGTAAGTGTATTTATAATATGATCGCAATAATTTAGATTATCATCTTTTAAATTAATTTCAACTAAATTCAAAATGTCTTCTAGCAACTTCATATCTGGCCAGCACATAGCATAATTACTTTTAAAACCATTTAAAATTCCTGCATCATAATCATTTTTAAATTTCTTAAGCAAATAATTTACAACATCACAATTATCTATCAAACTATCCTTATTAACATTTTTATCACGAAATTGTGTTTTAGAAATGAATATGGCTAGATAAACTATTTTTAGTTCTTTTTCCTTTTAATGAGTTTTTTAATATTTCTCACTATTGGGTAGTAATCTGCGTCTTTTCTTATTAGATTATTTTTTTAATACTTGAACCATCTAATGAAATTTCAATCTAAGCAAACCAGAATAAATGATTTTATCTATTCTATCGTCTCTCAAAAGCATCCTTTCTTAAATACTTTTATTTTACAAGCTAATTATAAATTATTCTAAATTTATGGTCAAAAGTCTATTTTTAAGCTCAACCACACCTAGCCACTCCATATTAGTTCCTGAATCATACTCAAACCCTTCTTCTATATGCTTCCCACCATTAGTATAATGTTTTGATTTCTTCCACCAATTAAAGTGAGGATATACTATATAGTGTTTTGGATATTCATAAGTATATCTTGAATCATCCTTTGTAACCATTACCTCATGAAGCTTTTCTCCTTCTCTTATACCTACTTCTTTAAGTTTGCAATCTGGAAGCATTGCTTTTGCCAAATCAGTTATTTTAAAAGAAGGTATTTTAGATATATAGGTTTCTCCACCTCTAGATTCTTTTAATGCTTTAAGTACCAATTCTACTCCCTGCTCTAGGGTTATCCAAAATCTAGTCATTCTAAAATCTGTTATAGGAAGTTCGTTGCATCCATTTTCTATTAAGGATTTAAAAAATGGGATTACAGAACCTCTACTTCCAGCTACATTGCCATATCTAACCACTGAAAATATAGTTCCATCAAATCCTGAATAAGCATTGGCAGCAATAAAAAGTTTATCAGATACTAATTTTGTTCCTCCATATAAATTTATTGGATTAACTGCCTTATCTGTAGAAAGTGCTACTACCTTTTTAACTCCTCTATCCAATGCTGCATCTATTACATTCTGGGCTCCATGGATATTTGTTTTTATGGCTTCAAAGGGATTGTATTCACAAGCTGGTACCTGCTTCATAGCTGCTGTATGTATAACATAATCTACTCCATTAAAGGCTCTATATAATCTATCTTTATCTCTTACATCTCCTATAAAAAATCTTAGTTTACTAATTTTATCTGGGTACTTTACCAAAAATTCTTTTTTCATTAAATCTTGTTTAAATTCATCTCTTGAATAAATAATTATTTTTTGAGGATTATATTCTTCTAAAATTATTTCAGTAAACTTTTTACCAAAAGAGCCTGTTCCTCCAGTTATTAGAATTACTTTATTTGATAACATATATATCGCTCCTTACATCTTTGCATAATATCAACATAAAAATTATTCATTGTCATAATTACTCTTAATTAAATTTCTATTTTCATCAGCCAAATATACTACTATATATTCTAGTAAGATTTATTCATCTAAAAACTTTGAGGCTAATATTGCATTTTGCGGTAAAAAGAATGGTATTTCATCAATTATTGGATATAAAAGAAAACTATCTTTGGAAAAATAGCAATTATTTTTTAAAGTTAAATTATTTTTTGTAATTGGACAACACAATGGTTCATATTCTTTTACTTTGCAATCTTTTTTTATTATTATTAATCCAGTTGGATTTAGTGGATTAGAACTAATACCAAAAAGTTTGTGCTCAATAATTTCATATCCTAATTCTCTTGCTGTTAAATATAAATTAGTAACATATCCATTATGTATCATCCTATTTTTAGCTTGTTCATTTGCATATTCATAGGCGGGTTCTAATAAAATCAAATATTTATTTGTTATTCTATATAACTCCATTAAAGCTTCTTTTTCCTTCCCACCATTAGGTTCTATAGAATGTGAAGTATAGACTATATCCATAGAATTGTCCTTTAGTGGCAAACAAAATAAATCTCCTACAAATAAATTAACTTTATATAAATTTTGTTTACCCAAAAATTTTTTAGCGTATTTTATTCTTGACCAAGATATATCAAATCCATATGATAAAACTGATTTATTTTTGATTAATTTAAGAACATTTCCTAATGTTGTAGCTTCACCAACTCCAACTTCTATAATGGAATTATAATCTCCCATATTGTCTATAATTTCAGCGAGTTTTTTGCAATACTTATCTTGAATCTTAGGTTGTTTTTCGTATAACTCAATATAACTGCCTGCTTGAAAATCATAACTAATTAATATATCTTCTAATGAATTATGTTCTCGTCCTTCCATTTCTTTTAAATATTGAATTATGTTACCGTCATTTTCATAGACTTGCTTTATTATATTTAAAGTCTTAAATTTATCCATACCTAACTCCTTATTTTCTCCTAAATTATAATTGCCTGGTTATTATTTTTTTATCATAACATAATATTCTTTAATTTATTAAATTCATCTTTTGTTATAAATGGACATTCTATAATTTCTTTATAATTATTCATTAATTGATTTTGCATATAAATATATTGGTCACTACAATTTTTGCAGTTATATTTTTTTATTTTATCACACATAGAAATCATATATGACCATTCTGAATATCTTGCCCGTGGTGTGATTTCTGGTATCTTTTCTGATAAATATATAGTACGTTTTTTATACATAGATAAGTATTCTTTTAATAATTCTGGTGTAAGATTGTTTGATTGTATAAAATTTGTCATATTACTTTCATGTTTTCTAAAATAATACAAGGGAGTGCCTTTTGCAACTACCTTTTTTGCCTTGGCAAAAACTTTATATATTACATGAATATCGTCTACTAAAGTTTCCTCTGGAAATTTAATTCCTTCAAATAAGCTTTTTCTAAAAAGTTTAGTAGGTGGTGCTACATTATATTTTTCCCTCTTTAATAATTCATCCAGTCCTTTTACTTTATCTAATATTAGTACCTCATCAAAAATGAAATATGGCTCCAATTTATTGCTAAAATCATTATAACTTCCGCACATTGAAATATCTGAATCATACTCACTGGCTAAATTAACAAGATGCTCTAACATTTTCTTTTCACAATAATCGTCATCATCTACTATAGTTATATATTCTGATGAAGCTACATCAATCCCTATATTTCTTCCTCTTGATGCACCATGGTTTTTCTCAATATTAATAACTTTTATTCTAGAATCTTTCTCAGCATAGTTTGTACATAATTCATATGTCCCATCAGTTGAACCATTATTAACTAAAATAAGCTCAAAATTTGAGAATGATTGAGAAAGGATGCTTTCTAAGGATCTTACTAAATATTTTTTTCTATCATAAGTAACTATAATAACACTTATCTTTAATTGCTTTTTTCCCATATTTTTGTATTCCTCTAATTGATAAATTTATTTTGTATTTTATAAATATCTATAGGATCTCCGCTCTCAAATATATTTAAAATATCTTTAATGTCTTTATTTTTCAATAAATTTTCAAATGGTTCACATACCCAGGAATTCATATTAATATCAGTAAATTTTGTTTCAATAAAATTAAGCATCATTAATGCATAGCATAGCTTAGCTTGATTTAATGATTCATTGCATATTTTTTTTACATTCCCATTTAAGATATCTTTAATCAATAAAAAGTACTCTTCCTTTGATTTAGCCTTTTTTACAAAACTCATATTTGAATAATAAGCAGAAGTTGCCATTATTACAGGCTTATTTAATAAAACTGATTCTATACCTATTGTAGATGTATGCGGCAATACTAATTTAGCACTTTTTATTAAATTATATGTATTAATCTCATCCTCACCAGATATATAAGTAAATCTAGGATTATTACCGAATCTATTTTTTAATTCCAATTTTATATCTTCTCCACTATTGAAAAATCTTTCTGCAGGATGTTGCCTAACTGCAACTTTAGCATTCGTGTTCTCTAAAATATACTTAATTGTTTGAATCAGCCAATCTCCTATTGAATCAAAAATACTATCAAAGCCTAATGCTGCAGCATCCCAGCATATATTTAAAGGAACAATGATATCATATTTATATTTGTTGTTTTTTTCATCATACTTAACTTTTTGGTATACATAAGAATCTATATTATTTGAGCTCATTAATCTTTTATTAAAATTATTTTCTGCAAAATTTATAAATTTTCTTGATAAATTATCATCTAATTTATTTTCCATTACAATTTTCTCTATATGCTTACAATGTGTAGCCACTCCATCTGTAGTAAGGATAATATTTGAAATTGAAGCATCATATGAAAAAACTTGTATATTATATTCTTTTGCAACCCATGTATATAAACCTGTTTTTTCATGAATCCCTGTAAAACTAACTATTTTTCCCATCTTAAAATTATTAAATAAATACTTTATTTTTTTTAAATTATATTTCAAAATCTTAAAGCATTTTTTCTCATATTCTTCATGCTCTTTATCAAAGAAAATTTTTCTATATTTTAATATTGTATTTATCTTAGAAAGCTTTTTTAACTCTTTAATATCATCAGAATCTAAATATTCCAATCCCATTTCACTAATTTTAATTATTTTTATATTAAATCTTTCATTTACATAATTTAATATTTCACCAATAATTTCATTTTGTGTACTAGTCATATTATCATGATTATAATAAAGTTCATCAAGTCCTTCTAAATCATCCCATATGATTTCCACATCATTCCCTCTTACTTTCAACATAACAGCTATAGTGATAAGATAAAATGGAGATGATGAAAAGCTAAAATTACTCACTAATACAGATATCTTTTCTTTACTTAACCCATTATTTATAATAATATCATCTGGTATTCTCTTATAAAAATTTATCGCGTCTTCCCCTCTATTTAAAAAAGAGGTTTTATCCAATATATGTTTAAGTACACTATATACATTATAAATATGAATATTTTCTCCTAAATTAAATTTAGATAACTGACTTATCATATCATCATATAAATATCCAACTACTAAAACACCCACATTTCCTTTTTCATTTTTTAATATTTCTGGATTTTCAATGGAAATATTATTTAATTTTTTATTCCACTTTTCTCTATCGTTATCTATAAAATATGAAACTTTATATGGAAATATATCTAATAATCCTTTACCATTATTACCAGCACCAAATATAACAATTTTTTCATCTTTTATTTGATCAAGAACTTGTTCCCATTTATTTATATCAATTAGTTTATAATCAATATCTTTCAAATAAATCACCTAACTTCTTTAAAAATTTTGTTAATATATTCTAATAGCAAATTGATTTTCTTTAATGTTTAAACTTTTTAACTGATTTCTTAATATTTCAACTACTCGTTTTTTTTGAGTTGAAATTATAATAAAAATATTACTTAATCTTTCATCGTCTATATTTTTAAGTATAGATGGTAGATTTACCTCTAAATCATCTATTACACATCCATTTTTTGTATCGCTGTTATCTAAAAATCCTTCAACCTTATATCCTGCATTTTTTAGTATACGAGCAGTTCCTTCTCCATTATATCCTGTGGGAAATATATATATTTTTTTATCTTCATTCCCATAAATCTTTTCTATTGTTTTCTCTATTATATATGTTCTATAAAGAGATAAACCTACATATGAACCATATCTATTTACAAAATCAAACAATTCCCCTGTTTTACATATCTCTTTTAAACAATTAAAATATTCCATATTATCTTCAATTATTTTAGCTAATTCTGTCATTTCACTTCTTATAAAAGTATCACATCTAGTTGAAAATAATCCAATTAAAAATTTCACCCTAGACATAATATAATTTTTTCTTATTCCTATACAATTTTTTTCTTTTAAAAATTTTAACAAACTAATAGCAGTTGCAAGTTGTGATCTGCTACCATTCATATATGTTTTTGTAGAAGTTATCGATCCGCTTTTTCTTGGTCTATAACAATAAAATGGTTCTTCAATTAAAGAAAAAGTATTTGCAGTACATATCAACTTAGGAACCCATTCTTCATCTTCACAATTGTATCCCTCTAAAAAAGTAATTTTATTTTTAATTAAAAATTTTCTATTCACAATAAATCTCCATACCGTACAAATTGAATCTGAAAAATTTGACAAGTGATCTACTATAACATCTGTATTCATTTTCTTAAATATTCTTATACTATAATTGACATCATTAAAATGAAAAGCTCCTTTTTCTGGTTTAGAAATAAACCTTCCAACTATTACATCTGGAAAGGTTTCATTTATAGTATTTGAAATATAGCTAAAACTATCTTTAATATAATAATCATCACTATCGCAAAAATGCACGTATTTTCCCATAGCATTTTTTAACCCTATATTTCTAGCCCCAGCTGGCAAACAATTTTTATACAAATGAATGACTTTAATATTTTCATGCTCTAAGGCATAATTATCACATATACCCCCACTTTTATCTGTGGATCCATTATCCACTAATATTACCTCGTAATCTTTAAAATCTTGATTCAATATACTATTTAAACACTGTTCTAAATAATTTTGAACATTATATACAGGTATAACAATACTTAATAATGGCATTTATATCACCTCACAGAAAATATCTGCAATCTATAATTTTTTTATTAGAGTATTTCTCATTAATATGCTTAAACTTATCCCAAGCAGTAGCTAAAACCAATATATCTGAATTACTACATAATCCTTCTATATCATCGTAATAATTAACTTCATCGAAATTGTATTTTTGTGAAAAAACTTTATTAGCTATAGGATCATAGGCAGATATCTTATTATATCCTTCATCTAATAAAATTTTAATTATCTTAGCTGAGGAACTGTCTCTAACATCGTCAGAACCTGGTTTAAAAGATAATCCAAGTATACCTATCTTCTCATCTTTATTTGAAATTTTCATGATTTTATCTGCCATAAATTTAGGCATATCATTATTTATTTTCATAACATTTTTAAGTATCATAGGTTCATATCCTTTTAATTTTGACTTTTCGTACATGGCTTGGGTATCCTTTGGTAAGCAATACCCTCCATAACCACAGCCAGGATAAACATAAGATGACATATTACCATTTTTCCAACGCTTATCCATATGAAGAATTTTAAAAGCTTCTTTTATTTGAATATCTCCAATAATATCTGCAATTTTTGACATTTCATTAGAATAACTTATCATTGTGGCTAGGAGAGTATTTGATAAATATTTTATAAACTCGCCTGTATTAAGTGATACTGCATAAAAAGGAATATTAAAATTTTCATATAATGATAAAAGCATCTCTTCTCCCTTTTTATCACAAACTCCACAAATTATTCGATCGGAATTTATCATATCATCCCAACAGTGTCCCTCTCTTAAAAACTCAGGATTGTTAGCTACAGTAAATTTTGAACCGACTTCTAATCCTTTTTTATTTAAATAAGGAATTACTTTTTCTGCTGTTGTAGATGGAGGCACTGTAGATTTTATAACTATTACTCTATGCTTATCATCATTCAAGTTTGATGAGATCATGTCTATTACCGAATATATATATTTTAAATCTGCCTCTCCATTTTCTTTACATGGTGTGCCAACACATAAAAATATAAAGTCACTTTCTTTCACTGATACTTGTACATTATCTACTACAATAAAATTTTTATTTATATGTTTAGTTAAAGCACTATCTAATCCTGTTTCTACAAAAGGTAGTTCTCCTTTTTCTATAAATTCTCTCCTTTTACCATCTATATCATAACCATATACTTTATTACCTTTTTCAGCAAAAGCTAGAGCCGTAGTGAGGCCTACAAATCCAAGTCCAAAAACTGTAATCGTATATTTCATCTTTTTCACCCTCTTTTATTTTAAATCTAATAATTTATTTAATTATTTAATTGCATTACTGATGTAATCTTTGTGACCTAAGGCTAATTACAAACATTTATATTTTAGCATACTTAAACTTCTATTTTTCTACATACTTTTTATTCATATACTGCATAACAAACAGTATCTAAAGGTCCATAACTATAGTGTCTTAAATATATATTATATTCTGGTACTATGCTCTTTAAATATATTGGTATATTAACTATATCCATCGGTTTATGATATACACATATTGCAAGTTTAGGTTTATACCTTTTAATTGTATTTTCTGCTCCTTTTAGTGCCTCAAGTTCTGCCCCTTCAATATCCATTTTTATAAAGGTTACTTCTTTACCTTGTAAAAACTCATCAATAGAGGTTACTTCAATCGATGAGTTACCATTTTTTTCTATTTTACTTGCAGCAGAATTATTACTCATAAAACTAACTAACTCTTTTTTATTCCAAAGACCATACGGTAAAAGTCGAATATTTTTTATACCTGCTAATCTTTTTAGAAATTCTTCGTTCTTACTTTTTTCTGGTTCAAAAGAATATATTTTTTTAAAATTACCATCTACTTGCTTTAAAAAACTTTCTATCGTATCACCTGTAAAAGCACCACCATCTATAAATATTTCTTCAGATTTTAAAGATATAATTTCTTCATCGAAATATTGAACATTATTACATTTATAAGGTAATAGATATTTTTCATTACCAGTTAAACAATACTTTATTCTTTCAATAAATGTTTTTTTAGAATGTTGATCTGAAAGATTATCATATACTTTCGTAAATAAACTGAACTTTTCATTAATTATATTCCAATAATCATTATATAAATAGTATAAATACGCTGTATTACTTTTTCCTATTACATTATCTTTTAAACCATTTTGACTTAATAATTCTAATATCTCATCGTAATAACTCAAAGAGGCTATAATTATACTACTATTGGCATAATTGATTTTTAGTTGTTCAATGCTAATAATGGGAAAATCCACTTTATTCTTATATTTATCGTAATTACTGTCACATATTACTATTTTTATATAATATTTTTTTTTATAATGTTAGCTAACCCTATTCCAACATGGCCTGCCCCAAATATTACCATTGTCCCTTTGCCTGTTCCTATTTTGGAAATATAATTATCAATTACATTAAAATGCCTAATTTTCTTCAATTCATCTATATCTAACTCATTTACCATTCAAATTCCTCTCTTTCACATTCTTTTAAATAAAGAAGATATCTTTTTATTCCTTCTTCTATATGAATTTGATGTTCGTAGTTTATTAGTTTTCTTGCTTTCGCTATATCTGGACAACGTCTATTAGGATTATCTGTTAAATATTCTTTATCCCAATGAGTTTTATAAACTATCTCTCCATTATACCCAAATAATTCATTACCTACTTTTTTGTATAATTCTGCTAACCTTGATATAGATATCTCATCTCTATCAGAACCTATATTAAACACTTCAAATTTTCCGTATAATGCACATTTTATATATCCTACAGTAGCATCTGGTATATAGTCAAAAGTACGCGTTGGTTTTCCATTTGAATATATTACTATGTCTTCATCATTAATTATTGCTTTTGCAAAATCGGCTACAACTCTTTGATCATTAATCCTCATACCTGGCCCATAATTATTAAATGGTCTAACTACAGTAATTGGTATATTATATTCTCTAGAAAAATTATAACATAAAGTTTCTCCAAATCGCTTTGACTCATCATAACAAGCTCTTGGTCCACAGGTATTAACATTTCCAAAATAAGTTTCCTTTGTCGGTATTTCCTTTGGATTAGGATCTCCATAAGCTTCACTACTAGAATAAAATAAAAATCCTTTTATAGGTTTTTCTTTATAAAAATCAAGCAATCTCCTAAGCCCTGTTACATCTGCATCTATAGTTTCTATAGGATGTTGCCTATAGTATACTGGTGAAGCTAATGATGCCATATGAAAAACTATATCTGCATCTTTTGCAAATTCTAAATCACAATTTATTATATCTAATTCTCTTAAATCAAATAGAGGATTCTTTAAGATTCTTTTTACCCATAATGGGTTTCCAAACATAAAGTTATCTATACCGTATATTTTTTTAATTTTAAGTTTTTGTCCATATAATGCAAAAAAATGAAGTAGAGAATAACCTAATGAACCTGCAAATCCCGTAACAAGTATTTTTTTATCTTTTAAATTTTCTTTATCTATATTGGATAATCCATTATATATCAATTTCATATCCATCTTAGTTACTTTAGATATTTCAACCATAATATCATCTTAACTCCTATACTAATTTTATTTCCATTTCTTCCATGGAGCCTTATCTTCTATCCATAATTTTTCTAAAAGCCCCTTATCCCTTTGCGTATCCATACACTGCCAAAATCCATTATATTTATAAGCCATAAGGTTTCCTTCTTTGGCTAACTTTTCAAGAGGTTCTTTTTCAAAGACCGTACTATCATCTTCTATGTAGTTAAATACCTCTGGTTCTACAACCATAAAACCTGCATTTATCCATCCACCATCTTCTTTAGATTTCTCTACAAATTCTTTAATATTATTTGTTTCATCATTAATATCAAGCACTCCAAATCTTCCTCCAGGTTGAATGGCAGTCATAGTTAAGTATTTACCTGAATTATTATGATATGCTTCAATATCATTTATATTAACATCTGATACGCCATCCCCATAGGTTATCATAAATCTTTCATTCCCAACATATTTCTGTATTCTCTTTATTCTTCCACCAGTCATAGTATTAAGCCCTGTATCTACAAGAGTAACTTTCCATGGCTCTGACACATTATTATGTATAGTCATTTTGTTATTATTTGCAAAATCAAAGGTTACATCTGAGGTATGCAAATAATAATCTGCAAAAAACTCTTTAATAGCATACCCTTTATAACCAAGACATATAATAAAATCATTATATCCATAATAACTATAGCTTTTCATTATATGCCATAATATAGGCTTGTCTCCTATTTCTATCATAGGCTTGGGTTTCAAATGACTTTCTTCACTTATCCTTGTTCCAAAACCACCAGCTAAAATTACAACTTTCATTTTTGTTCCACATCCTTTCTTTAACTTATATAAAAGCTTAATTGTTAGCCTTTCTATTAGATTTAGCAATTATATTTAATCCATTTATAGCATCATCTATCAAATTCATTAAAATACAACTATCATTAAGAATCTTTCTCACTTCTTTATCAGAAACAATAGCTGTTATTAATTCTATTCTATCTTCTATAGGGGCATTTATAGCTGATGCTGCTACATCTATACAGTCCTTCATAGATGAATATAAAACTGAAGCTATAAAAAATAAGTTATCATCATTTATTTTATCCCATGCCGCTAAATTTTTTTTACTTTTAAAGTATATTTTTATATAATCTAAATACCTTTTTTTACCAATATCTCTATTGTATATAGATGTTTTTCTAATTCTATAATAATACAATGCCCTATTTTTGAAACACACTGAATTAGAAAATTCTAAATATGTTAATGAAAAAATAGTATCTCCACCATTAGATACTTGTATGTTATTAAACCTTATATATTTTCTTGCTTTAATTGCTATTGAGGATTTTATAAGTTTTCCCCACATAGCCCTAAAACATCCATAAATATTAGGGAAAACGTCTTTTTCACCTAATGATTTAATATCATTAGTATAAAATTCTGGTGGACACCTATCACCCCTAATCTGAGGATTTTCATCATTAAACATTTCAACACCAGCTGCTGATATATCTGCATCATTTAATTTAGCTATTTCATATAATTCTTTTAGAAAATCTATATGTAAATAATCATCACTATCTAAAAAGCACACATATTCTGATCTAAAGTTATTAATATGATCTACATAATCAAAATTATGGGGTAATTTATATATAAAAGAATTTTTTTCGTTTACATATAATTTTATTCTAGTATCTACTTTAGCATATTCTTTTAAAATTTCACTAGTTCCATCAGTACATCCATTATCCAAAAGAACCCATTCAAAATCTTTAAAATTTTGATTCAATACACTTTTTATACATTCCTCTATATAAGGCTTTGAATTATACACCATTGTAACTATTGTTATTTTAGGTGAATCAAGCTCTTCTTCTTGGTAATCATAATAAGTTTTAAGTTCTTCTATTTTTTCATTAATTTTATCATTAAACTCTATACTACAAAATTCTGAAGCTTTTTTATAATAGTAACATGCCTTTCTAAATTTATTTTCACTTTCATATAAATAAGCTAAATTATAGTATAAATCAAAGTTACCTCCGCTTACTTCAATTCCTTCTTTTAAATACATTAAGGATAATTCCATATCACATTCCATCATAGATATGACACCTTTAAATGAATAAACATCCATGTCATTAGTTACTAATTCCTCATACTCTTTTATAATATTTTTAGCCTCTTCTAAAGCTCCTCTATTTATAAGTTCTTCTATATTATCTTTTATCTTTTTCTTATATTGTTCCATATCTTGCATTTTATTACCCCCAAATTTAAAATTACCTTAAACTGATTATTATAAACCTTTCAGGATAAATCTAAATCTATATTATGCCACATAAAACTAACATTCTATATGGCTGTCCTGGATCATCATTAGAAACTTTCTCTATTAATTGTATATTTTTATAATATTTTTTAAGCTCTTTTATTTGTTCAGTTTGTTGCTTTTCCGTACCATTTGTTTCAAAAAGTAAGTTATCTGATATCATTGAAATAAATTTAATAACTTCTTTCCAATTTTTAATCCACATACATATGGATAATAAAAAGCATATATCTACTTTTTCTCTATTTGATAATACATAATTATTTATCAAATTTAAATCCTCATTTTCTAAATCAAACATATAAAAAGATAAATTATTTGAAGAATTTAGGGCTTTAATAGCATTAGCAGCATTAATTAATCTATAGTCATAATCAACTCCAATGCCTATTCCTATTTTATCTGATAAACTATGAAGCATACCGCCAACATTACATCCTATATCTAATACTACTTTATCTTTAAAATCATAAGGAATTTGCTTTAACCTCAATTTACACTCTCTTTGACCTCTAAAATAATACCCTTTTAATTCTAATGAATGATATGCACTTTTATAAAAAGATCCATTATAGCTTTTACCAGATGTTTTAGCATAATTTAATAATCTTAAAACTTTATCTATCTCAACATCATTTTCTTTATATTTTTTGTATCCGATTTTTGCTATTTCCATTAAGTTATATCCTGTATACTTAATCCATAGTTCATCATACCATTTATGTAGGTTTTGCCCTGTATAATTAGGTTTATCCCCGTTAAACTCTTTAGGATAACCAAGAATATCATAGGATTCAAATAATGAGCTAGGTTTCTCTTCATATTTTTGTAGGTATTCAAAATCAATAGCAATTATACCTTCTTTTTCAGTGTATAAAAACTGACCTGGATGTATATCTGGATTATAATACCCTAAATCATATAGTTGCTTAAAATACGCTGCTACATCAATAATATGTGAAGTTAAGATTATTTTTTTATTTTGTTCACTTTTATTTAATACATCATTATAATAGGGAATAATGACATAGTTATCTCCACTTTCTAATAATTTAGGGATATATTTAATTGTTTTACTTAACTCACTATAAGCAAATTTTTCTCTTTTAAAAAATTTTTCATTATCAGGTTTCCAAGTTTTTTTAACTGCTAAACCATCTCTATAATTAATAAGTTCTGTCTTTGCTTTATGCTTAAATCCTTCAAAAACCTTTATTATTTCATATTCAGTTAAATACTCTTTTTCTATTTTTGTTATTTCTTTAGATAAATTTTCAAGGGTTTCTTTAGATAAATTCTGAAGTATTTCTCTTGCCTCATTTTCATTTTTAGTTAAATATATATAATTTTTAATATTTTTTAAATTTAATTCTATCTGAGCTTGTTTATTTATATCTTTTATAAGCAAAAGCCTTCCATTGTCCATATATGGATATTTTATTTTGTCTTCACTATTCACTTCAATTGGATCTAAGTCATATAAAACAATTAATTTTCTTATACCTTTCTTAAATTTGCCAATACTCGGTTCATCTATAACTCTTAATATAGTAAATCCAAATTCATGGAAAGAATTAATTATATAATTATCAAATTTAGGATTTAATCTATCTTCTATTTGTAATAAGCTTATATTTCCGTATAATTCATAGTTAGAATCAATACTTTTTATATAATTTAGTTTTTCTTTTATTTCTAATCTAATTTGTTCATCTTTTGAAATATCTAAACACCTCTTGTAATATTTATATGCTATTTTATAATTTTCCACCATTTCTTCTATATATGCCTTATTATATAAAAGGTCAAAATTATTAGAATCCATTAATATTCCTTTTTCTAGAATTTCTAATGCATAATCTAATTTATTTTCCATTATTGAAATTACTGATTTAAAAGAGTATATTTCTATATCATTATTTATTATATTTTCATATTCTTTTATTAAATTTTTAGCCTCTTGTAAATTATTTGATTCAATTAATAAACTTATATTTTCTTTGAATTTTTTCTGATATTGAAGCAAGTTATTATTCACTATAATTTCACTCCATAAATCAAATTTGAACCTAATGTAATATTTGAATTTTATTAATTTAATATAGATTTTTTTACATTGTCCTGCCAAAGACTTAGTATAGACAATATTTCATCTTTTAATATATGAAAAATTCTATCATATTCTTTTTGGTCTACAGAATTGTATATCTCTTCCAATTTATCTTTCATCATTTCTTCATCCATATTTGTTTTTTGAATATCTTTTGTTAATCTAGCTACTTCATTAATCCATTCTATACCTTCAACTATATATGAAAGTAGATCCAATGCTTCATCTTGTTTACCCTCTTTTACACTATCTGTGTACATATTGATGCCATTGATTAGTTTGGGTATATATTCATTTGTTGTTTCTAAAGTTTCTATTCGTTGTTCTTCTAATGATTTTTCCATTACAATCCTCCAGTTTCTACATTTTTTGTATAACAGTTTATTTCTTCTATAATATCCTCTGATAATTTTTCTTTATAATTTAAAAGCTTCAAGTAACATTTTTGAGCCTCTTGTCTATTAGATAAAGCTAAATATATTCTAGCAAGCATAAGTTCGGCAAGGAAAGTGCCCCTTCCTGTAAAGGTTGGAAATTTAGTTTTTTCTCCAAACTTTATACATTCATTAAACATTTTTTTAGCATTTTCATAATCTTTAATCTCATAAAGGCAACTTCCAAGTATATAATAAAGGTCAGTAAAACCTTTAAGATTTTCATCTTTTAAAATTCCTGTTAAAAAATCTATGCACAGTCTATAATCTTTTAATAAATAAATACATTGACTCATTCTTTTTAAAAGTTCGTAATAATAGCCTCCGAATCCTTTAGTTAAACCTATTTGGTAGCTTTTCACAAAATAATTTAAAGCATTTTTATAATCCCCTGAAGAAGCATATGTTGCTCCAAGATGATAACATATGAAAGGATCTTCTGAGTTTTTATTATATTCATTTGCTAGAATCCTTAAATTTCTATTCATTTTATCTCTTTTTATAAAGTTTTCCTTTGAATATCCATAATGTATTATTTTAGATATTTTTTCATCTAAAACTCCTACTTTATTTTCATCTATATTAAGTTGCTCATGTATCGCTCTATAATACTTGTAACCTTTATTTTTAAAAAGTCTATTGTAAAAAAAAGAATTCAGTCCGCCTTCTTCATCTATTTTATTTATCCCTTTGATGTTAAAGGACTCCTTTTTAGTATTAGTAATTTGTTTTAATATTGGTTCTTTATATCCTAAGATTTCCTCATCTGCATCAAGAACAAGTATCCAATCTCCCTTTGCATTTTCTATACTTACATTTCTAGCTTCCGAAAAATCATCTTTCCATTCATGCTCAATTAATTTTACCTTTTCTCCAAATTTTTTTATTATATCTTTTGTACTATCCATTGAGCCAGTATCCACTATAACAGCATTATCCACTATATGAAATGCACTGGTAATACATTTTTTAATATTTTCCTCCTCATTCTTTACTATCATACATAAAGTTATCTCCATTAATAGTACCTCTTATTTTTAATCATATATTTTTTATTAATTTATTAACCTTTTCTCTATCTCCATAAAGAATTATATCTCTTAAGCACTTTAGTGCTTCATCTTCATAATTAAATTTTAACAACAAATTATATTTTAATATCATCAACTCGAAATCAAATTTCACTAAGGATAAACCTTCCTCAATGGTATTATAAGCTTCTTGATATTTTTCGTTGTTTATAAGTAATTGTATGCTAGTTATTAGTTCTGGAATAAGGGTTTTAAGTTCATTATTTAATACAAAGTCACAATCCTCTTCTATTAAAATTTTTACATAATTAATATAAATTCTCTCTTCATTTATAATATCTTTCATATATTGAATATATTTTAGAGGATCCTTATATTTATAACTTACCCCTTCTTTTAGCTTTATTATAAACCTCTCTTCTGAAGGGAGTATCCAACAGTATCTTTCCATAGAATTTTCATTATATAGTTTTAATATTACAAAATATTTATCTGCTATATAATTTAAAAATATATTTCTCCTTTCATTTGTAGGCAAATTAGACGCTACAATTAGAGATTTCTCCATTACTGTCCTTATTAATATATTTGATATGTTGTTTTGTCTAATTTTTTTCAACCCTTGTAATATCACTCCATTAAAATCAAAATAAGTAATGCACAAGTTAATTAAAATATTTTCAATTTTATCTTTACCAAAATTAATCAAATTTTTAATTTCATATATATCATATTTCAAAATATAATATACATAAATTGAATACGGTGTTTGCGCTTTATCAATTATCTTTCTTATATCTTCTGCAATCTTTTCATCTATATTATTATTTTCTTTAAAGTATTTTACTAAAGAAAATATTTCATATAAGTTTTCATGTAATTTTATATTGTTAAACTCTTTTAAATTCTCTATAGAGATCTCTTTATAAATAAAGAATAGTAAATTTTCATAATTATATTTATCAATATATTTTTCTACTATATTAATTTCATTATATAAATTTCCTTCAACAATAATTTTTATTAAAAAAACTATCTTTTCTCTTATAAGATTGCTATCTTCAATTTTTTTCATAGTATCTAATGATTCTCTAAAACATTTATTTTTATAATAACTTAATGCTAAGTTATAAATTATATTTTCTTTATATTTTCTTGTCATTACTGCTAAAGTATTATTTGGCATGACTAAAGTATCATTAAATTCTTCGTGAAATTTCAAATATTTACTATATATTTCTATTGCACTAGGATATTGATTTAAATTAAAGTATGCTTCTCCTAAATAAAAATAAAAATCTAAAAAATCATTACAATATTTTATTCCTTCAGTTGCTTTGTCTATTAGTGCCTTATAATTGCCCATATTGTATAAAATAAAACAATATTTATCTATTACATAAAGGTATTTGTTAATATCCTTTTTCCCTTTTTCATATGCTATTTCAATATATTCCAACGCCTCTTTTAATTGATTATGCATTGTATAAGACACTGCTATTTGAAAGTTAATATATATGCTATCGGGATCATCCTTTAGTTCTCCTAAAAGTAAATTTAAATTTCTCTTGAATTTATACTCCATAACTTCATAATCATTATTGTCATAACCATAATGTATAAATCTAATACTACTTTCCATAACTGGATAGTTAAATTTAGGTTGTTCATGAATAGTTCCTTCATAATAAATAGTGTTTTTCTTAAACAACCTAAGTATGGGTGATATATACCCATTAGAAACTGAATATTCTACACTTCTGAAAAATTCAATTCTTTTTAGTAAAACAGCATTAAAATCATTTAAGCTGTTATTATTTAATAGATTTACTAATTCATCTATATCATAAAGAGCTTCATCCGCATCCAGTATTAATATCCAATCTCCAGTACAATAATTAATTGATATATTTCTCATAGCTGCAAAGTTATTATTCCAATGATGAAAATAAACTTTATTAGTATATCTTTTAGCAATTTCTACAGTGCCATCTGCAGAACCAGTATCTACTATTACTATTTCTGTATCTATATAATCCTGTAATTTTTTTAAAGGTATTAATGTTCTTTCTAAATTTCTTTCTTCATTTTTAACTATCATAGCGATGCTAAGTTTCATTATTTTTCGCTCCTAAATATAAAATTTACCTATTTTATTTATCGAACTTTGTAAAAATTACTTAAGAATATTTTCTTTATATAATGAACAACTTTCCTATATACAATACTTTTTATAAAAAAAAGAAGTCAGAATGATTTCTGACTTCTTTTAAAATCAAGTTACAATTATCTTAATAATTGAAGAACACCTTGTGGAGCTTGATTAGCTTGAGCAAGCATAGCTTGTGCAGCTTGTTGTAGTATGTTATTTTTGCTGAAGTTCATCATTTCTTTAGCCATATCTACATCTCTAACTCTTGATTCTGCTGCTTGTAAGTTTTCAGAAGCATTATCTAAGTTAGCTATAGTATGCTCTAATCTGTTTTGGTATGCACCAAGACCTGATCTTTGAGTTGATACTTCTTTTATCGCGTTATTAATATTAGTTATAGACGCTGTAGCATCTGCATTACTTCCAACTTTAACGTTAGTAGCTGTAACTGTTAATGCTGTTGAATCCATCTTAGCTATTTTTACTTCTAAAGTTAATGCAGTATCAGCATTAGCTCCTATTTGAAGTTTAGCTCCAGTTGTTGCTAAATCTCCGTTTAAAAGATTCTTTTCATTGAATTGAGTTGTAGTAGCTATTCTATCAATTTCAGATGTTAATGAAGTTAATTCTTTTTGTATAGCATCTCTATCAACTGTAACGTTAGTATCATTAGCAGCTTGTACTGATAATTCTCTCATTCTTTGAAGAATTGAGTGAGTTTCGTTTAAAGCACCTTCTGCTGTTTGAATTAATGAAATACCATCTTGAGAGTTTCTTGAAGCTTGGTCTAATCCTCTTATTTGTCCTCTCATTTTTTCAGAAATTGCTAGTCCTGCTGCGTCATCTCCAGCTCTGTTTATTCTTAAACCTGAGCTTAATTTTTCCATAGCCTTTCCAGAATTTCCAGTGTTGATTCCCATATTTCTATGAGCGTTCATAGCGTTTAAATTGTGATTAATTATCATTTTAAATTCCTCCCTGTTTTTTACATGCACTTCCTTGTGCAAATTTTTTATTTATAGTTAACCCATTTAGGTCTACTAGCTTTTTTGAATTACCCTGTCTTTATGCTTTATTTTTCGTATGTTTTTTTATAAACTTTATATGCTTTTTATATCTTATTTATTTTTTATTTAGCTTACATTAACTATATCGAATTTCTTTTTTTGTACTTTATAGTTTTTATATTTATTTTTATATTTTTGTATTTAGTATACTCTGCGTGTCAAATTGTTTTGTACTATAATTTTTATTTGCTTCTTTATTCTCTGAAGCTTTTTTTAGTTTTAATTTTATCATAGCTTTTTTTTCCATCATAAGGTTCTGTAGTTTCTTTTCTATTAATAAAAGCTCCAATTCTTCATCTATTTTTTTAAACTCTTCTTTCTTGTAATCTAAATTATTTATTTCTTTTATTATATTATCTCGTTGTCCTAATAACTCTTCTGGTGTATCATAGTCTTCCTTTTCTAAAGAATCTATTATATTTAATGTTATTTCTCTAAATTTTATTAATTTTTTTCTTAACTCATTCATTTTTATCCTTATTGTCCCCCACCTAATTGTTGGGCAAGCCATGCAGATTGAGAGTTCATTTTACTCATATATTTTTCCAATTGTGCAAATTGATAATAATATCTATTTTCACGTTCTACAAGTCTATCTTCCATCTCTTTTATGGTTTTTTCTCTTTTTTCTAATTCTTTATAGAGAATATTATTTATTTCGGATGCAGTTCCTTTTATACCTGCCTTCTCTACAAATATGCCCATCTTACCATTAACATTTCTTGTGGTTCTTGTATAATCATTAAATATGTCATTTATTCTTTGAAATATGCCCTCTTCATTGTATCTTTGACTTCTTTCTGTTGAAGTTAAATCTGGAGTATATCTTGGATAGCTATCGGATTGTTTAGACAATATTTTAAATACTTTATCTGGATCTTCTTTTAGGAGCTTTTTCAGTCTTTCTTCTCCACTGTTTCCGTCTTTATCTATATTAAGATCAAATATTATTTTCCCACCTTGTGTGTAATCACTAGATGTGGTTAATCCCACCTCTTTTAAAGATAGCCCTGCCCCCTCTACAGAATCAAAGAAAGCTCTTCGTAAGCTAGAAAGCATATTTTGTATATCAGAATCACTTCTTAATATACCAGACTGAGCCTTTTCTTCCCAAAGCTTTATATCATTTTCTTTCATGTCTTTTTTCTGCTCTTCTGTTAATGGTTCAAATTTTCTATATTTTTTTTCTGAAAGTTTTTTCTGTAATTCATCCACTAATTTATTATAATCCTCTATGAATCCTTTTATCTTATTAAAAGAATCCTCAGTATCTCCACTTAATGAAAAACTTATTTCTTCCCCTGGTTTTGCTCCTTCTATATTATAATTCACACCATCTATAGTAAAATTATTTGTAGGCTTAGTTACTGTAGAAGTTCCACTTGGTGTTGTAAGATTAAACTCTGCATCCTTACCTTGTACACTTATTGAGCTATTTCCAAATAAATTTTGTAAAAAATCACCTGAAGCATCACTGGCAACTATTTTTTCACTGTTACCTTCATCTTTAGATCTCATAGTAAATTTTTTATTAATTTCACTATAACTTATATCTACTTTGGCTTTGTCTGATATATCCCCCAATATTTGGGATATAGTTTTATTTTTAGCTCCATTTGGTGCTGTAGTTGAATCATAATCTTTTGTAAAATCATAATTAAAATCTACACCATTTATAGTAAATTTAACTTCTCCACCTACTATACTGGACATTTTTTCTGATAAACTAGTATTCATTTCATATCTATCTGGTAATCCTAATAAAGAATTAGCGCTTTTCCCTGATTCTCCTGTAATTATTACTTGTTTATCTGAATTAGATGATAAAACTATTTTTTCTTCTTTAACTGTTGCAGTTAAAGTAAGCTTTAGTCCTGCAGCATCAAAGGCATCATTAAGTTTCGTTTCTAAATCTCCTATTGAATTTATAGTTCCTGCTGCTAGCTTTACTGTTTTTGAAGCATCAGTACCTATTTTTACATTAAATGTATCATTAAATCCTGCTATTATTTCTTTTGCATAGGTTATTGAATTATTAGCTACTGTTACATCAGTACCTGTAATTCCACTTCCCCCTGTTGTTCCTGATAAACTAACCTCAGCTACAGAATAATTAGGGTGAGCTGTTGTATTTGTAAATTCTATGCTCTTCCCATCTGCTGATAAAGATGCTTTAACGTCTTTATTCTCTGGAAGCACATTCCCATCAGTATCCTTAGCAACTTTTAATTTACTATTTATAGAATTTGTTAATTCTTCTAAAGTAAAGTTTCCTGTGGATAATTCTGCATTGTACTCTTTTCCATCTACTGTTACTTTTAATTCTTTATTTGTATCATCTATTTTAAATAAATTTTCTATTTTTATACTTCCATCTTTAACTACTGCCTTAACTGTATCTTTTAAAACAGAACCATCTGCGTTTATCTTACCATTTATTTCAGCTGCTATATCAGATACATTATTATATCTACTTCCACTCAATGTTATTTCATTACCATATATAACTATTTTATTATTAGAGTCATCTATTTTTATGCCATAATCACCTTCACTTAATGTTTTGATATTTACAGCATTATTTCCCATAGCTTCAGCCTTAGCCGCTAATTCTGTAACCTTTAACGAATAATTTCCTGATATAGCACCACTTCCTGCATTTATTTTAATATTTGAAGTATCTGGTATTCCTGCTGGTTTTAAACTAGAGAAATTCTTTGAAGATAACATATAGTTGTCCCCATTTAATACATCAAAATATTTTTTCGTTATATTTGATACTCCATCCATTACGTTTCTATAAGCATCCTGCTGCCATAATAATATTTGTGATTTTTGTTTCATTTGATCTACACGCATAGTATATGGTTTCATCATGTTTTTTATCATAGTATCTGTATCCATTCCTGTAGCAAGTCCAGGTAATCTCATAGGCATAATTATTCCCCCTCATGTTTTTTATTTCATTTGCTTTGATAACTTTTCTGCTTCATACCATGTATCTCTTATATCTTCTATCAATGGAATAACTTCATCCATTATTTTAGTATCTTTTTTTATATTAGCCTCCCCAAGTCTTCTTACTATAAATTCATAAATTGACATAAGTTGATTCCCCCAAGTTCCAGCTTGGTTAGCATCCAAAGTTGTCATTAATTCATAGAATATATCTTGAGTTTTCACTAAATTTTCATGGGCTTTAGGTATATCTTTATCTAAAATGGCTTGTCTCGCTATTTTAGAAAATTTTACAGCCCCATCAACTAGCATTAGAAGCAATTGATCCTTTGAAGCAAAATTAACGCTATTATTTTTATAAGTATTGTATGCATTAGCTGTATACATTAAATACACCTTCCTCTTATATTGGAAAATTTTAAATTATTTTTTAGTATCTATTATAGTTCCTACTATAGTAGCTTTTCCTTCCATTTCTTCTTTTGTAGCTTCTATGTCTAAATTTTCACCTTTGACATATTTTACTGCCTTTACTTTTATATTTTTATTCTTATTTTTCTTTTGTTTTTTTAGTTGTTCATAGAATCCTCTATCCTTTGAATTATTATCTCTGTCCTGTTTATTTATGGTTATATTTTGCTTAGAATGAACCTTTCCTTCTTTGGTTTGTTCCTTTATTTTATCCCTTACCTCTAAGTCTATTTTATTTAATCTAAATTCCATAACCACACCACCTTATAAAATTTAAAATGGTTGAAATGTTTTTTTATTTCCCAATACTACGCCTTTTCGTCTACTAAAACTCCTGCCATTTCACATAGTTTGGCTACCATATCTATTATTTTTCTAGGTGGTATTTCTTTTATTACTTCCTTTGTTTTTGTATTTATTAATCTTATGGTTAAATCTCTAAACTTACCATAAATTTCGTACTCTAGCCGTATATCCTGCCCTTCTAATAACTTATTTAATTTATCTACAGAATTTTTAACTTCTTTTGTATTTTCTTTATCCAATGTAGTATGTTTTTCATTCAACTTAATTCTTTCAACATTAGTATCTAAATTTATATCATTATTTATGATTTCAGAATTATACGCTTGATGTCTTCCTTGACTTATAGCTTTTACTTCCATGTGTTACACTTCCTTTTATTTAGTTTTTATATTTTTCAAAATAGAAGGATTGAAATTAGTAGCTTTTTTATTTTCTTCCTGAACCTCATTATAAAGTTCTTTTCTTAGTATAGTTATTTTTTTAGGGGCATCTATGGCTAATTTTACAGAACCATCATCTAATTTAACTACAGTTATCTCTATATCATCTCCTATTAAAAAAGACTCTCCTTTTTTTCTAGTTATAACTAGCATTAAGCTTCCTCCTTAAATAGTGGATGTTTTACTTTATATTTATCACTATTTATTATTATTTGTTCCCCTATTTTTTCTTTTATATTTATAACAATGGGAGCTCTTAAATTTGCTGTTATTTTATCCATATCTGAACTTAAAGTAACTGTATTTAAAAGCAATGCATCTTTTTCGTCCTGCAATTTAAGATTTTTTATTTGTTCTTCATCTAATTGTACTTCATAATTTTTTTCTATATTAAAAGGAGATGTAACTATAATCCCCATATCATCTTTTTCTACAGAATGAAAAACTGAAAAAACATCATTATCTTCTACAGGAAATATTATAAATTTTTTTAATTCTTTAAAACCTGGTATACCTTTTTCAAAATGAATTACATCCTTTTCTTCATATTCTATACATCCATGATATTTTGTATTTAAATTCATACCTACCCAACTCTCTATACTAAAATTAATTATCTTCTATCATCATATTGCTATCTGTACTCTATACTCTGTAATCTATCCTCTACCTCAAGTAGTCCATTAGTGTTGGTTGTAAAACTTTAGCACTAGTTTGAAGAGAAGATATATAAACAGATTGAAGTACAGCATATTCCATATTTTTTTCTACTATATCTATGTCTTCTATACCAGATAGAATTTCTGTCATATTAAAATTTGTCTCTGTGTTCATTTTTTTAGCAGAATCCATTCTATTTTGCTTTGCTCCTACTTCTGCTCTTATTTTTAACACATTATCTAAAACCTTATCTATACTTCCTAAATCTTCACCATACAATTTATTTGTATCTTCTGACTTATCACTATCTAAATGATTTACTATATTTTCTAATAATTTTGCTAAATCTCCTCCATCTTCTAAAATTTCTTTAGCTGTTACATTATATTCCATAACTACTCCTTCAGATATTTCTGCCTTTAATTTTTCATTTATTTGTTTATATTCATAACTACTTTTATCTGTAAGAGTAGTTCCATTATTATTTATATAATATATAGAGCTATTCCCATTTGCATCTTTACTTACTGATGTTGGTTTTCCTGTAACTCTTGTTCCAGAAAATATATATTTTCCATCAAAATTAGTATTAAGTGTCTGAGATAAACTTCCTATTATTCCATTCACTTCATCCTTTAAAGCTTTTCTTTCTGTTGGTCCAAATCCTGGGTCTCCTGCTTCTTGTAATTTATCCCTTATCTTTCCTAACTGTTTTCCTATTTGATCTAAAGCTGTATCTGTAACATCGAGCCAATTTATTACATTACTTATATTTTTATTATATTGTTTATTTGCATCTATACCTGTATAAAGTTGCATAGTTCTTATAACACCAGCTGGGTCATGGGATGGTTTAGAAAAGTTTTTACCCGTAGTTAATTGTTGCCTAATTCTATCTAAGTTTTGTAAATTACTATTCATATCTGTCATAAATGAATCTGACATCATCTTATTTGTTATTCTCAAAATACTCACCTCTTAACTTTTTAACTAAGAATATATAGTGAAATTTTTTTAATTTTTATTCACTATTAACTTTTATATACTTTGTTCTCTAGTATTATTTCTTAAGTCCATTTATTACTACATCTAATAATTGATCTACAGTGCTTATTATTTTTGCATTAGCTTGATAGCAGTGATTAAATTGGATTAAGTTTGCAAATTCTTCATCTAAAGATACTCCTGATACAGAATCTCTAGATTGTTGAAATCCTGCTAAAAGAGTAGCTTGGTTTTTAACCATTCTTTGAGCTTCTCCCTCATCTACACCAAGTCCACCTATGATATCATTGAAATAATTATCCATAGTCATACCTTTTGTATCTTTTTGCAGTGTATATAAAAACTTACCATCAAATTCATATTCCTGATTTTCCTCAAAAAAGGTTCCTAAAAATTCTTGTCTAGTTTTATCATCTTTTATATCCTGTATACTCATAAATATATTTCTTAACTGCGCTATAGCTAAAGCTCTTTTACCGTCTCCTTCACCAGAATTTTCTGTTACCCCAGTTATTATTTTCATAGGATTCTTTTTTATTTCTGGATTTATTGTTATATTTTCTGCAGTTATTTCTGTTTCATTTGATGGATCTTTGCCATTAATAAAGAAATTTAAACCTGTGTCATTATCTGCAGCGCTAAATGTCTTATGTTGTGAGTGTGTAGCATTTACAGCAAAAGCCAAAGCTTTAGCTAATTTATTAAGCTGCTCTTGATATTTGTCTATGTCTTGTTGCACAGACATTTGTCCTCTTAATTCTCCTGATGGTGGCTCAAATAATTTTAAATTTGTAAAATTACAAGAGCCATTATTACCTATAGTTGTAGTACTTTGGTTATCTGCTTCGTTAGGAGTACTATTATTAGGGATTTTTACTACATCTCCATTTCCATCTGTCCATAAAACCCTACATTCATCTAGTCTTTTAAATTCTTTTTCAGAGTCTATCTTAACTGTAATTGTCCTTTTGTTGTTTTCAGATTTTGTATCTCCTCCTACGTAATAAGTTACTTCATATTCGCCTGCTGCTCCTAGCTTTTGATTTTCTTTTGGTGTTATATCTTTTATATATGAAAATCTATACACATTTTCCGGATCTATTGTTTGAACCAAGTTTACATCATGAAATTTTCCATCACTACCTTTTATCTGAGGTGGTGTTCCCCCCAAAGGTGAAGTATTGTCTTGATAATCCTTTGCATGATTAGAAGTTGTTAAATTTATTCCTTCAAAGTTTTCTTTATCTATTTCTATACCAAACTTTGCACTTAACTTATCTAATAATAAGTCTCTTCTATCCATTAAGTCATTTGGTTGTTGTCCTGCTACTTTTACCTGTACAATTTCTTGATTTAATTGATTTATTTGGTTTAGTATACTATTTACTTCGAATACTGTTTGTTGTATTTCCATTTGAGTATTTTCTTTTAATTTTGAAAGTTCATTAAAAGTATGATTTAACTCGTCTGCTAAAGCTGATGCTTGTTGCATTACTACTGATTTACCATTAGATGTCTGTGGATTTAAGCCTAAATCATGCCAAGCATCAAAAAACTTACCAAACAATTTTGATATTCCTACATCTGTAGGTTCATTTAATATATTTTCTATTTGTGATAAAAATTTATCCCTACTAGAAAATTGACCTTGTACCCCTAATTCTACTCTTGTTTGGTAATCTAAGAAGCTGTCTCTTACTCTATTTATCGCTACTATTTGAACTCCTGTACCTACTTGTCCTGGTCCTGCAGTACTATTCATACTTGGTTTACAGTAAGGTCTTGTAGTCTGAAGTTCAACTCTTTGTCTTGAATACCCCTCTGTTGTAGCATTAGCTATGTTATGGGACGTAGTATTTATGGCTCCTTGTTGTGCAAACATACCACTTTTACCTATATTCAAAGTTCCGAATAATCCGGACATATATCTCATCTCCTGTCTATTTCTTTTATATTTCTATTTTCGTAGTTACAATGTAAAAGCTTTAATAATATAGCTTTTATATAATTATTCAATGTCTTCTTTATTGGTAGGATTGAGTTTAATGATCATTGTTAATCACCCTAATTTTTGTATAAAAATAGGCAAGGACTATGAAAGGCTTATAGCCTTTTGTCTTGCCTGTTTATCGTCTTCCATAGGGTCCATAGGTTTTAGGTGTCCTATCTGGATTTAGTATATTCAACATATTAGTAGTTAAAGATATAGACTGTCTTATTAGCATATCATTACTGTCTTTTTGAAGTTTTATTTCATCTAATACATTAGTAGCTTCTTTATATACTTCCCTAAGTTCTTTATCTTTTGAGTTAGTTATGAATTCTTTCATAGAACTCTCTCCTACTAGATTACGTCTAGCCATTTCCTTTTGGGCTAATTCCTTGCATTTTTCTTCTATATCTACAGCTATCTTATCTAGCTCAAAGGTTTTTTTAAAGGAAATAAAATTATGTTGATCATCTAAAAGACTCAAGAGTTCTTTTAATACTACTATTTCTTCTTTTAATGATTGTTTTATTTTTTCTTCCATTAAAGATTCTCCTTAATATTATTTAACATCTTTTTTGCTATTAATTTTGAATCAACTTTATAAGTACCTTTTTCTATTTTATCTTTTATATTATTTATTCTTTCTACTCTTTCTTTTTCGTTTAAAAATTTATCATCTAAAGAGTAAGTAGTTAATTTTTTACCTACATTTGATATTTCTATTTTGTCTTTTAAACTTTTTACTTCTTCCTTTTCCATTACTTTTTTGTTAGCATTGTAAGCATTTATACTATTTGTTATACCTACACCATTTATCTTCATATATATACACTCCCAAATATATTTTTAACCTACAATTAACTGTGGTTTTGTGTTGTTGTATTATTATTATCGAAAAGCTTATATTAAGGTTTATACCCTTTAGTATTGATAAAATAGCTTTTTTATCTTCAATGTCCCTCTATTTTTCTGCTTTAATTTTAAAGTTAATCACATTAAATTTCTCATAATATGGAATATATAATTAAGTTAATAATCATTTATATTTTACCCTTATTTACCTAATATATATAAATACCTAGTTTATTATATTATATTTTTTGTAATAAAGTATATATCAATTTATAAAAAAACATAAAATTTAATAAAATATACATTTTATTTATGAGTTTAAATCTATAAATTTAAAATATTTTATTTCTAAACTTATAGACTTTTACTTTATACACTAAAAAAGGTGCATCAAAATAAATCTATTTTATCTTGATACACCTTTATTATATAGTTTTTATTTTCCTAAAGATTTTATTCTATCTTTACTACTAACTATACTAGTTATCCTTACCCCAAAGTTTTCATCTACTACAACTACTTCCCCATAGGCTACTTTTTTACCATTAACTTGTATTTCTACTGGTTCTTCTGCTAATTTATCTAATTCTATTAAAGAACCATTACCTAAATTTAGTATGTCTTTTACATTCATTTTTGTTCTTCCTAATACTACAGATATTTGAAGCGGTACATCTAATATTAAATCTATATTATTAGGCATAGTAGTTGCAGATTCTTGTACAGATAATGGCTCAAAAGAAGCTTGCTTTACTTCTACCTTTGGAGCTTCTCTTTCTATTGGTTTTTCATATACAACTTCCTGCTTTGGTTCTGGTTTCCTTGTTTCTGGTTGCTTTGGAACTGCTTCTACTTTAGTAGTTTCTTTCTTTTCTAAAACTGATGCTGATGTTGGTTCATCTATAGTTTCTTCTCCCATCATAATTCCAACTATCTTTTTAGCTGTTTTCATAGGTAATAACTGCATTATATTACTATCTACTAACTCACCTATATTTAAAGAAAATGATACTAGAACCACTGGTTCATCATCACTTATTCCTTCAGCTAATGGGGCTGTCAAATCGGACCAAATCTTTGATACTGGTGGTGATATATTTACTTCTCTTGCAAACATAGTAGCCATAGATGTAGCTGCTGAACCTATCATTTGATTCATTGCTTCTGATACAGCACTTATTTCTATTTCTGATAGTTCCTTTATTTCACCTTCAACAATTCCATTTCCGCCCATCATCAAGTTTGATATTACAGAGGCATCGTCAATTTTCATGACTAACAGATTTTCTCCTACTATACCACTAGTGTATTTTACCTCTAAGGCTATATTAGGAATTTCAAAAGAGTTTTTCAATCTTTCTAAAGTTGTAACACTTACCACAGGCGTTGTTATATTAACCTGTTGATTTATTATGGTTGAAAGCGCTGTGGAGGCTGAGCCCATAGATATATTTCCTACTTCCCCTAAAAGATCTTTTTCAAGATCTGTAAGATCGGGTAACTGTGGCAATTCAGTATCTGTTGCTTCTTTTTTTTCTTCCTCCTCTTGGCTTCCCTCTCCATTTAGAAGAGCATTTATTTCTTCCTGTGAAAGAAACCCGTTACTCATAACTTTCCACATCCTTATCTATTTGATCTAGTATTTGTAACCCTATATTCTTGCCTACAATTCCTGGTTTAGCATAATAAGCTTGTTCTTCTTCTATTAACAAATGGACAGGCTCCTCAGTTTTAGTATCTAAGGCTACCACATCCCCTACAGCTAATCTTAAAAATTCATCTACTGTAACTGAAGTTCTTCCTAATTCAGCAGTTAATTCCATGCTAACTATATTTATTCTATCCTTTATCTTAGATGATGATTCTTCTATTGATTCTTCATCATTTTCTCTAAACCAGTATTGAACTACTAGCTTATCTAAAACTTTTTCTATGCTTAAATATGGTATACAAATATTTATAAAAGTATTACTTTTTCCCATTTCTACAGAGAAAGTTATTAAAGCTACAGGTTCTGTTGGAGCTAGTGTTTGGTTTAAAGCTGGATTAGTCTCTAAACTTTCTATTTCAACATCAACTTCCATTACATCTTCCCAAGCTAATTTTAAATTTGTTATAAGTCCTGTGTTTATTTGTTTCATTATATTTTTATCTATATCTGTAAACTCTCTCATTTTGTAGGTTCCATTACCATTACCACCTAAAAGTACGTCTATCATTTGAAATACAAATTGAGGATTTGTTTCAAATAATACAGAACCATTTAAAGGTGGCATTTTAAATATAGTTAAAATTGTTGGATTTGGCACAGAGTGAATAAATTCTTCATAAGTTATCTGCTGAACTGATTCTATCTTAACTTTCACATTACTTCTAACTTGAGCTGTTAAATAATTTGATATTATTCTTGCATAATTATCATGTATAAGCTCTAATGTTCTTATGTGATCTTTTGAAAACTTTTGAGGTCTTTTAAAATCATAGGGCTTTACTTTTTGTTTTTCCTCTTCTTTGGGAACCTCGTCTGGTGTTATTTCTCCTGAAGATAGAGCAGATAAAAGGGCATCTATTTCACCCTGGGATAATACTTCTGCCATATATTTCCCTCATTTCCTTTTTGAGAATTATAATAGTTTATCTATGTCTATTAATGTGACTATTCTATCTTGAAAATTAATTATTCCTTCTATATATTCTTTTCTTTTTTCATCTGAGAATCTTTCTATTAGATTTTCTTCTACATCTAAAACTTCATATACATCATCTACAACTATTCCTACTAGTTCATCTTCTATTTCTAATATTATTATATTGTTTTGGCTTTTATCTCCCTTTGGTATGTCTAATAAAAGATTTATATCTAAAAGTGATATAATATTTCCTCTTAAATTTATAAGTCCTTTTATATGAGCCGGTGCTTTAGGCACTTTAGTTACTTCCATAGCATCATTTATGCTTTGTATTCTATCAGTTTGAACTGCAAACTGTTCATTATTTAATTTAAATATTACAACTTGCAAAGGAAAGCCTCCTCTCAAAATAAACCATCAGTGCATTAAAAAATTTTCTAATGCACTTATAGTTTTTTAACTTTAAGAAATAAAAATTTTTTTATAATTATCCTATAACTTTATTAATAGCTTCTAAAACTCTATCCGCTTGGAATGGCTTTACTATAAAGTCTTTTGCTCCTGCTTTTATAGCATCCATAACCATTGTTTGTTGTCCCATAGCACTACACATTATTATTTTTGCTCCAGCATCAAATTCTCTTATAGCTTTTACTGCTTCTATTCCATCCATATCTGGCATAGTTATATCCATAGTTACTATGTCTGGTTGCTCTTTTTTGTATAACTCCACAGCTTTTAATCCATTATTAGCTTCTCCTACAACTTCAAATCCATTCTTCTCTAATATATCTTTTATCATCATTCTCATAAATGCAGCGTCATCAACGATTAATACTTTTGCCATTTTTCTTTCCCTCCAAATTAATACAAATTAACTTACTCCTAATGTATTTAATATTTTTTCTAGTGAACCAGGCATTGGTATATAATAAAAATGCCCGCTTATCTCTGATCCATCTTCCTTGAATACAGTTTCAATATCCAAAACATCTTCATTATATTGTCCTGCTTCTATAAATGTAGTAGACAATATCGCTCCTAACATATCATAAGATACTGCTGGAACAGATGGTGTTATAGTTAAATTAGTGAACCTGGCTATAGCATTCATATATGAAGCAGATATTATATTTCCTATTTCACACATTACTGAATTTCCCATATCACTTAATTCTTCCTCTTGCATGCCGGTTAATCTATGAACTAGATCTAATGCTGTACTTTTTTCAAATACAAACAATATATTTCCTGGAGTATCTCCTAATACTCTTACTAATACTCCTACAGCTACTTTTTCCTCTCCTATTTCTGCCATTACCTCTTCAAAAGGAACTATATTTATATTAGGTACATTCATATCTATTTTTCTACCTAAAAGTTGTGATAATGCTGTAGCTGCGTTTCCTGTTCCTATATTAGATACTTCTTTAAGTGCATCTAATTGAAGAGGCGTCATATTATTGTAATCCATATATATAAGCCCTCCTATGAGATTTTATCATACTAAAGCTGCCACGTCTAAGATTAATGTAACAAGTCCATCTCCTAATATGGTTGCTCCTATATATTCTTTTAATCCTTGTAGTGTCTTTCCAAATGGTTTTATAACTATTTCTTTTTGTCCTAAAAGACCATCTACTAAAAGTCCTACAGTTTTTTCGCCAGATTTAACTATTACTATATATTTTTTATCATTTTCTGACTCTTGTAGTCCTAACTTTTCATTTACTCTAATAAATGGTATTACATTACCTCTATATATTATAACTTCTTTATTGTTAGTTTTCTTTACTATGTCTTTTTCATAATCTATTACTCTATCTATATATCCCAAAGATATAGCCATAGTTTCATTTCCAACTTGAACTAATAGAGCTTGTATTATTTGTAGAGTTAAAGGAAGTCTTATTATAAAAGAAGATCCTTTTCCTTCTTCACTTATAAGATCTACAGTACCACCTAATGCAGTAATTTTTGTTTTTACTACATCCATACCTACTCCTCTACCAGATATGTCTGTTACTTTTTCATTAGTACTAAATCCCTGAGCAAATATTAAATTTCTTATATCATTATCTGACATGCCTTCTGTATTTATGCCAACTTTTTCTGCTTTAGCTTTTACCCTATCAACATTTACACCACTACCATCGTCTTCTACCTTTATGACAGCTTTTGTTCCTTCTTGATAAGCTATTAATTTAATTTTACCTACAGGGTCTTTTCCACTTTTTAACCTTTCTTCCCTCGGCTCTACACCATGGTCTGCAGCATTTCTTATTAAATGGATTAGTGGTTCTCCAATTTCATCTATTACTGTTCTATCTAATTCTGTATCTGCACCTTGTACTATAAGTTCCATTTCTTTATCCAGTTCTACAGAAAGATCTCTAACCATTCTTGGAAATCTGTTAAATACTATATCCAAAGGAAGCATTCTTATTTTCATAACCAAATCTTGCAAATCTGAGGTAGTTCTTGCTACTTGTTCCAAAGTTTCATTTAAATCTGTTAGTTTATGATTAGTACTTATTTGCTCTAATCTAGTTCTATGGATTACAAGCTCTGAAACCATATTCATAAACTTATCTAGTCTCTCTAGATCTACTCTTACGGATTGGTGAGCTTTTTTATGATTATTATCTTTTGATTTTGCTACCCTTTTATTAGCTTTTGGTTTAGTTTCTTCTACTTTAGCTTTTTTATTTGCGTTTTCTTCCTCTGTTTGTTTTGCATCTATATTATTTATTTGTTCTTTTACTTTTTCTTTTACTTCTTCACTTTCTATTTTTTCTTCTCTTTTTAATTGCACATCTACATTATCGACCATAACATTATCTACTTCAGATATATTTCCCAAAATATCGTGAATTTCTTCTTTATCTTTAGTAGTTAAATATATTAAATCTATTTCAAAATCGAAATTTTCATTTTCTATATCTTCTGCTGCAGGTAAAGATTTTATTATTTCACCATATTCCTCTAAATTTTTAAATATTAAAAAAGCTCTTGCAGATTTTAAAAGTGTGTTTTCACTTAAAACTACTTTTACTTCATAAGCATTAAAACCTTTATCCTCTGCTTGCTTTATAACATTTAAGTCATATTCATTTAGCGGTATAGTAGAATCATTAGAATTTTCTTCACTTTTATTTTCCTCTACATTTGCCATAAGTTCTGCTTTTGCTTCTTCTGAACTTATATCTCCCTTTGCTGCCTTTTCTAGTTCTTCTATTATGTGATCTATTGGGACTTTTTCATCTACCTCTTCTGATATATTATTTACCATTTGTTCTAGAGTATCTAAACATTTAAAAAGTACAGTAACTACATTCTGCGTTACTTTTAAATCTCCTTCTCTAAAATTAGAAAGAACGTCTTCCATTTTATGAGTTAGTTCTGCCATTTCATTAAATCCCATAGTAGCTGCCATTCCTTTTATGGTATGAGCAACTCTAAAGATTTCATTTAATTTATCTATATCATCTGGCTCTTGTTCTAATTGAAGTAAGGAGTCATTTAATGTTTGTAAGTTGTCCATAGATTCTTCTAAAAACATTGACATGTATTGTGATGTATCCATGCTATTTCCCCCTTATATTTTTCTATATATAAATGTAGATACCTTTTCAAAACCATAATCTTTATAATTATAAATACTTTCTGTAGCTCCTACAAAAAGCAAGCCCCCTTTTTTTAGTGACTCTGAAAATTTCTTATATATATTATCTTTTATATCTTGGTTAAAGTATATAACTACATTTCTGCAAACTATAAGATCAAAATCTTTTTCATAATTATCTAATATTAAATCGTGTTTTTTAAATGTAACTACATTTTTTATAGATGATTTTATTTTATATTTTTCTCCTTCTTTTGTGAAGTATTTTTCTAGTCTTTCTCTTTTCACATTTTTAATTTCTGCTTGTGCATATATACCTTCTTTAGCCCTTTGTAATATGGTCATATCTAAATCTGTAGCTATTATTTTATGTTTTTTATTAGGTGATATTTCATCCATTATTATAGATAAAGAATAGGGTTCTGCCCCTATTGAACAGGCTGCACTCCAAATTTTTAGAGATCCTGATGTATTATTTAAAAGCTCTATTTTTATTTTTTTCTCCAATTCATCGAATATTTCTGGATTTCTAAAAAACTCAGATACATTTATAGTAATAAAATCCAGAAATTTTATCCTTTGATCCTTATCTTTCTTTAATAAGTTAATATATTCTTCTACTGAATTTACGCCAACCCTTGACATCAAACTTAATATTCTTCTTTGAAGCTGATTTTGTTTATAGGCTTTTAAATTTATTCCAAAATCCTTTAATACCCACTCCTCAAAATACTCTAAATCCATGATTACCTCCAAAATTAAATATTTTTCAGTATTGTATCTGTAACATTATAAAGTGGTACCACAAAGTCCACCTTTCCTGTTTCATAGGTTGCTTTAGGCATACCATATATAGTACAAGTGGATTCATCCTCTGATATAGTTATGCCTCCTCTATCCTTTATATAAGCTGTCCCATCTGCTCCATCTCTTCCCATACCTGTTAATACAACACTTATTAAGTTTCCACCATAAACTTCAGATGCTGATTTAAATAATTTATCTACAGCTGGTCTTACTCCCCATAGAGTTGGTTCTGTATTTAAATGTATTCTTCTATCTTTTCCAACTTCCATATGAAATCCACCTGGAGCTATATAAACCGTATCTTTCTCTATGACTTGTCCATCTTCTCCCTCTACAACTTTTAATTTACTATTAGCATTTAATCTTTCTGCAAAAGCCTTTGTAAATCCCTTTGGCATATGTTGGACTACAAATATTGGCAAATCTATCTTTTCTCGGAAAGCTGTTATCACTGAATATAATGCTTTAGGGCCTCCTGTTGAAGCACCTATAACTACTGCTTCTATTTTTTTTGAAGAAATAGTATTTTTTATAGGATATCTTTTTTCTTCCACTTTTTTAACATTAATTTTTTCGTCTATTTTTGAAATATCTGAAGTATAATTATTTTTTCTAATGTTAGTGGCTGCTCTTATTTTTTCTACTAACTCTTCTTTTACTTTATTTATATCTAAAGATATTGCTCCTGACGGCTTGGGTACAAAATCAAAAGCTCCTTTTGCAAGACAATCCATAGTTAATCCTGCACCTTTTTTAGATAGACTACTAAGCATAATAACTGGTATATTTTTATAAAGTTTTTTAATATTTATTAAGGCTTCTATTCCATCCATTTTAGGCATTTCTACATCTAAAGTTATTACATCTGGATTTATTTTTTTTAATTTTTCTAAAAGATCCTCTCCATTTCTCGCTGTATCTATTACCTCTAAATCATGTTCTTCATTTATCATATCTGATACTATTTTTCTCATTAAAGCCGAGTCATCTACTACTAAAACTTTAATTTTATTCAAATGAATCACTCCAATAACTTATCTATATTTCTTTAGTTCCTAACCCTACAGTTTTTATATATACTTTTCCTGTTGATGTATCAAATATCATAGTTCTTCCTTTATTTCCTCCTATATCTTCTGCAAGCAATGGTATAGATAATTCCTTTAATTTCTCTTTTACTGCCTTTCCATTCCTATTTCCTATATCCATAACCATACTTTTATCTGAAAAATTAAACATAGATGCTCCGCCACATATTTTGGCTTTTAAACCATTTTTTCTTGCTCCTAGTTTTTCCATTTTCTCTATTAATATAGGTATAGCTAAGTCTGCAAACTTCATGGGATTTGTAACTCTGCTAAATTGTGTGCTATCTGGAAGCATTATATGTGAAAGTCCTCCTATACATTTTATTCCATCATATAATGCTATTCCTATACATGAACCTAATCCTACTGTTATTATTTTATCAGGGTTTTTGCATACATTTAAGTCTGCAATCCCAACTTTTATCTCTTTTATATCCATATAATTACTCCCTCAACTATATCATTGATTTTTCTTCTTCTGTTAGTATAGTTGATAAATTTAAAAATATTATTATTTCATTTTCTATTTTTATTAATCCCTTTATATATCTTCTCGATATACCTGCTACAATTTCTGGTGGTTGTTCTATATTATCCAATTTTACATCTTTAACTTCTGAAACCACATCAACTATTATACCTAATTTATTTTCTTGTTCCTTAACTACTATTATTTTAGCTTCATTTTTAACTTCTTCTTCTTTTAAATTAAATTTTCTAGAAAGGGAAAGTACGGGTAATATTTTTCCCTGATAATTTATAACTCCTTGGACAAAACTTGGTGCGTCAGGTAATTTTGTAGGTTCTTCATAACCTAGTATTCTTTCTATTTCCATGATATCTGCAGCATAGTATTCTCCATTTATTTTAAATATTAATACTTTAGCTTCATTTATATCCATTACTAAATTAACCTCCTATAATAAAAACTTTTCTACAGTAATTTCTCCCTTTTTATCTAAATAAGCATGTATAGCTTTACTTGGTGTTTCTAGTAAATACTCTCTATCACCTATAATAAATATTGTGTTTTGATAGGCTACATCTACATATATATGCCCTTTTTGTAAAATTTGTAATTTAGTAATAACACCTGCTTCACTTCCTACTTCTTTACATCTTATTTCATTTTTAGCTGTTATGTGCCCACCTCTTGCTACACTACCGTCTTTAGTAAAATAAATATTATTATTGCTTGTTAATTTTGATATATATTCACCCTTACCCGTTACATAAATATCTCCTGTGCTTTGCACTTTAGAATCTTGACAATAACTAATGTTAACATTAACAGGTAATGATAACCTTTCTTTACACATTTGCATCTTTTCTTCTATAAGATCTATTATTTGATCTAATTCTCTATAATTTTTTATATGAACAGGACCTAGTCCTATTAATTTTTTTCTTATAATTCTTACCAATTCATCTTCTTTGTCATCACTTCTACACATATTTATATTGGCCATTATGGCTATACATATTTTGGTCAAACTTTTAAATTTATTCTCTATTAAAATTTTTATTATTTCTCCATCTTTTTTACCTTCTCCAAGAAGATTAAATCTTTTTATCTCTTCTACTGCAGAAATTAGTTCTGTAAGGATGTCCTTTAATTTTTCTAATTTATTCAATACCATTACCTTTAAAGTATCTTCGCCACCACCGTATATATCAGCATTTATTATATTACCACCTATATTTAAATTACTCTTTGAAATTATTTCTGATCTTTCTACGTGTTTTTTTATTTCTACAGAATTTCCTGCTTCTACCTTCATGCCTTCTTTTACGGAACCTTGAACTACTACATCTCCCACAAATGTTATATTACCTGTGCTTATATCTACATCACCTTTAACTTCATGTACTTGATATACATAAAATATATTGGATTTTACACAAGGCTTACCTTCTATAGTAGCTTCTATAGTGTCCTCATCTCTTAAAGCTGTTCCTTGACCTGGTTTTAATATAATTTTCTTTCCTTGTTTATATTTTTTCACTATACCTTTTATATCGATTCCATCTTGTCCCTCTTTACCTTTTTTTCTTACAGCTAATACTTCTCCTGGCTTCACAGATTCTACAGAACCTATACTTTTAAAGTCCACATTTCCTGTTTTATCTTCTATTAATTTTACTTCTTCATCATCTGTTGTAAATTTAATCTCTACACTTTCATCCTCTTCATTAATGGTTTCTTTTCCTTTAGCTATTAGTAATTCTATACAGTTATTTTTTGTACACTGCTTTAAATTTTCTTCTACTATTCCATAAACTATGCCCATTTTCTTTAAAGTTTCCATAATTTCTTCTTCAGTATAATAAGGAGGATCTTTTTCTTCTATTTTACAAGAATTTAGTATTAAATAATTTTTCCCCTCTATATCTTTTAGTCCATACTTTATTTCTGGCTTATATATTACTGAAATATAAGCTTCCATATTATTGTTATCTGTTTTTACATTTAAATCTCTATGGGCTTTGACTTCATCAAAAATAACTTCTATTTTATTTTCTTCAAAAACTTCTTTTCTATATTTTATTCGTTCTCCATCTACTAATACTGTTATATTATCTCCTGGTGATATAGCTGCTGGTTTTCCACCTTCTTTAGCATTTGTAACTATTACTTGATTTTTTGCTATTTTTACTTTACCATTATTAACTTCTATATCTTCTTCAGATATTGGCTCTTCTGTTTCTATTATTTCTTGATCTTTATTATGATTTACTTCATCATCATTATCTTCTATACTATCTTTATCTTTTTCTATATTACTTAAATTTTCTTCTGAATTAACTAATATTGTAGTCTTTTTCATAAAGAAGCCTTGCTTTTCCTCTACAATCTCATAATTTAACTCCTCTTCCTTTACACCTAATTCTTTACAAGCCTTATTTATACATTTATCTAATGTAGAACAACTATAAATTGTCTTTTTCATGTTAATCCCCCTTAAATTATATTATCCCGCCCCCTATTTTGAGGAATATATAAATTTCTAAATACAAATATATATAACTATATTTTATAACATATAATAATTTATTACAATTTGTTTCAATTATTTACAAAGATACCATTATAGTTAACAATTTAATCATACTCTTTTATTATTTTCGTAATTATTAGTAAATAATGTAGTCACTAATTATAAAATAATTATTATATCCACCATAATTTTAACAAATTTAATATTAATTTCTAATATAAGCTACTATTTCTTTATCTTTTTTATAACCATATTCTATTTTTATTTCTGAACTTTCTTTTAAATTTGTTATTATTATAGGTGATATTAAGCTTTTAACATGTTCATCTAAAAATTTTTTATCATAGCTTACTAAAAGTTGACCTTTCTTAATTTTTTCTTTTTCTTTTATGTAAACTTTAAATCCTTCCCCATTAAGATTTACTGTATCTATACCTATGTGAATTAAAATTTCTAATCCTTCTTTTGTTTCTATAGATAAAGCATTATTACTAGGAAATAAAAATTTTATAGTCCCTTCTATTGGGGAATATACTTTATTTTTATAAGGTTTTACGGCAAATCCATCTCCTAAAAGTCTTTCTGAAAAGACTTCATCTGGAACATCTTCTAAGGGAAGTATTTCTCCTTCCATAGGATTTATTAATTTTAATGCTCTTTCATATTCTATTATTTCCTTTGGGTTCATACCCTTTTTAATTATTTGTTCTATGCTGTATTTTATATTTTCTGCTTCTGTACCTAATATTATTTGTACTACCTTTCCTGCTTGCAATATATCTAATAAACTTATTTTTTCTAGATAGGTTTTGTCTAATTTTTTTTCATCTTTTAAAACTATTCTAAGCCTAGTTATACAACAGTCTAAATTTTGTATATTTTTTTCTCCTCCTAGAGCTTCTAATATTAATGCAGCTTTTTCATTGCTTTTTATTTGTTTATTTTCCTTTAGTATTGTGCCTTCTCTGCCTAAAGTCTTTATATCTTTTTTTATTATTACATAGTAAAACACTATAAAATATAATAAAAAATAAAAAATACCTATAGGAAATATTAATAACCCATTTCCAGAAAATTTATATCCTAAAATATAATCTATAAAAGATGCAGAAAAGGTATAACCTAATCTTATATTAAAAATATTAGTTACTATACCTGATGTAAAGGCTGCAATAACATGAAAAACAAATAGTATAGGAGCTACAAATATAAAAGCAAATTCTATAGGCTCTGTAATGCCTGTAAGAAAAGATACTAATGCAGCAGATAACATTATTGTAAAAGTTTTCTTTCTATTGTGTTTTGGTGCAGCGAAAATCATAGCCACAGCTGCTCCTGGAAGTCCAAACATTAATATAGGAAACTCTGATGCCATAAAAATTCCTGCTGTAGGATCTCCATGAAAATACCTTGAAAAGTCTCCAAAATATTTAACTCCACTGGAATCTATATAACTTCCAAATTGATATAGAAAGGGTGGATAATATATATGGTGAAGTCCTAATGGAATTAATAGCCTTTTTCCTGCTGCATAAAAAGCTGGTCCTAAAGGCGATGCAGTGGCAAATCTAGCAAAAGTGTCAATGTTTTTTTGTATTTCTGGCCATATAGCAACATTAACCATTCCAAATACAAATGATATTATAGCTGTAAAAATAAGTACAAATCGCTTTCCACCAAAAAAACCTATAGTATTAGGTAGTTTTATATTTTTATACTTATTATATATAATTGCAGCTATAATTCCTATTATAATTCCACCAAAAACACCTAAATCTATATTGGTATTACTTAAGATTTCGTCATAAAATTTACTATTCATAAAACTTTCTAAGGTCATATTTCTTTGGGCAGCTATTTTAATAGCTGTTTCTTTTGCTGCCTTTGAACTTCCCACATTCAATATACCTTGTAGTATTAATTGACCTACTAAAGCAGCTAAGGCTGCTCCCCCTTCTCCTTCTGAAAGACCTATAGAAACTCCTATAGCAAATATTAAAGGAAGATTACTAAATATAGCATCTCCTGCTTTTAACATATATATATTATTTAAAAGATCTGGATTGCCTAATCTTAAAAGTAGAGCTGCTGCTGGTAATACAGATACAGGTAACATTAAAGATTTTCCTACTTTTTGAAGAATAGTTAAAATATTTTTCAATGTTATACATCTCCTTTAAGTTAGCTTATAATTTAAAAACCTTGCAAACGCAAGGTTTTTTTAGTTTATCCGATGACTACCCGCTCTAATACTCCCATCTTCTTCAAAGTGGGAGTAAAGAGTGGGTACGTCCCTGGATAACGATTTCTAAGCTTTAGAGGGAGTAAAAACTCCCTCTGAAGCCAAGAACTCTGTTTATATATTTAATATGCCTTAATATTGTCCTATTCTCTTTAAATGCAATGCTATGTATCCTATTTCATCTTCTGGTATTTCTATTTCAAATAATTTTTCTATAAGCATGGCTACTTTAATAGCAATACCAAACTCACTTTTCATTTCTTCTTTTATACTATGTAATAATTCATTTTTTATGGTTTTATTTTCTTTAACTCTTTCTATCATAAAATTTAAATGAGTTAAGGTTCTTACATATGAAAGAGAATCTTTATCTAAAGGTTTTCCTTTTAATTTAGATATAAGTTCCATTACTTTACTTATTTTTTTAGTATAAGCCAAAGATTCTGAAACCTGTTGTTTTGTAATACCTGCCCTTATATGAAGACATATAAACCCTGCCTCATCCTTTGGAAGATTAACATTTAATGTTTCACTTATCATATCAAGAGCTTTCATTGCTATTTCATATTCCTTAGGATATATTATTCCTAGTTCCTCTAAAAAAGGATTTTCTATATTTATCCCTTTTTCTATTCTTCTTAATGCAAAATTTATATGATCTGGTAAGGAAATGTGAACACCTTCATTTAATTTTGTATTTAAAACCTTTTCCGAAAAATTTATTATTTCTTCAGAAATACCTACTATTTTATTGTCTATATTATTTAAAACTTTATTGTAGTTTTCTGACATTTTTGTAGTAGTTTTTATATATACTTTTTCTATCTTATCCTTAGAAAGTACTTCTCCTTTTTTAGAGTTAAATCCTATGCCCTTCCCTATTAATATTGCATCCTCTTCTCCCCAATTTGCTATTATTACATTATTATTAAGAACCTTTTTTACTGTATAGTTCTCCAAATCTTAACACTCCAAACCTTTTTCTCTCCAAACTTATATTTAACATAACATTAATTCTTCTACTCATGCCTCGATATTATAATTATAAAACTTATGAATTCCTCTATTTAAAAGTTTTTAGAAATAATTTTTATTTCATAATATTAAATTATATTTTTTATCCAATATTTTGTCAATGGGACTGTAGCACTAAGAATAAATTCTACAATATATTTGTGTTAACTTTAAATTTGCAAAACAGTATATTGTATGTAAATTCTTTAATGCAACGACCCCATAATTTAGCAAATTATATAACTAGAAAAATTTCAATTTTCTATACAACATTTTGTGTTAAACAAATATATTATTTCAACATATTTATATCTTCATATAAATTATGCAATTTTATTAATTTATAAAATCACATCACAATATTGATTTAATTTTATAAATAATTATTCTTTATTTTTGTAATCTTTTATATCATCCTCTATAACTTTATCATAGCCTTTTATAATATTTTGTATTAATCTATTTTCTGATGATTTGAATTCTATTTTATCTACATATTTTATTGGTAAAACTTTTGGTGATGTACCAGATATAAATAAACCTTCTAGTTTGTCTATATCTTTATAATGTACTTTTTCTTCCTCTATCTTTAAGTTTAAATTTTTACATACATCTATTATATTTTGTCTTGTTATTCCTGGTAATACTTTTTCTATAGGTGCTGTTATTACTTTATTGTCTTTTATCATGAATATATTAGATTTACTTCCTTCTGTTATATATCCATTTCTATCTACTAATATTGCTTCATAAGCTTTCTCTTCTTTTATCTTTTCTCCTACAATTTTTCTAAAATCCATATTTATAACTTTTGCATTTGGATTTTCTCTTTCTCCATGATAAAGTATGGTTTTTACTCCTTTTTTATATTCTATATCTGCTGGATAATTATGTTTCAAAAAATAACATAAAAATTTATTATCCTTATTTTCATTAAAATTAAATACTAATTTTATATTTCCTATGGATACTTCATTCATTTCTATAAGTTTATCTATATTTTCTTTTATTTCATCTTCATTTAACCATAAATCTAAATTTTCTAATTCTGCTGAGTTATAGAATCTTTCCAAATGACTTTTTAAAAATAAAGGAGCTCCGTCTATTATTCTTATAACTTCATAAAGAGATTTTCCCTCTTTGAGCCAATTTTCTTTGAAGAAACTTGTTTCTTTTACTTCACTATTGTCTATAAAAAATTTATTAAAGCATTCCATTAAAATACATCCCCCATTCATATTTATCCGATTACTACCCATTCTAATACTCCAATCTTCTTCAAAATAGTAGTAAAGAGTGGTTACGTACCTAAATAACGATTTCTAGGCTTTAGATGGAATAAAAACTTAATTTTAATTAAGCCTTACTTCCAATTAAGTACTTCTATATTATTATATTTTCTTTTTGCATTTATAAGATAAGGTTTACCTACTAATTTAAATAAAGGTAAGTCTGCTAAAGAATCTGAAAACATATAGGATTCTTTAAAATCTACCTCTATATTTTCTTCTTTTAAAACTTCCTTAAGTCTTCTTACTTTTTCTTCTCCTTTGCAATTCTCTCCTATTATTTTTCTCTTGTAGGAGCCTTCTTCTAATGTAAATATAGTTCCTATTACTTTATCTACTTCTTTTATATTATAAAGCTCTTTTAAATAAAACTCTGCTGATGCAGATATAAGGTATACTTTATAACCTTGACTTTTTAATTTTCTCATAGTATCTATAGCATCTTTATATAATATTTTGCTTAATTTTTTATCGTAAAATTCTTTCACATAATTTTGCATTTCATCTTCTGTAATGCCATCTATAAAGCCTATAAATATTTCTTTAGCTTTTCCTGCTTGAAATATTTTTAAAGCATATAAAAGACCAGATATAACTATTTTAGGAGCATGAAATATAAGAGAAGGCCTCTTTTTAATCATAAATTTATAAAATTGTATAAGTGTTTCTTGTTTAGTAAGTGTATAATCTACATCAAATATTGCCAATTTCTCCACGATACCACCTCTTCCATAAGCTGTATTCTTATATTATACTATATATTTTGTGATTTTTTATAATATATTCACTTTTTTATTTATACTAGCCTTTTCCCTTGAAATATTTATTATTGAATTGTAATTTTTTTAAACCTAAATTTAATAATTCTTATTTTTTAAAATTTATTTGATGACTCTCTACTATAATACTTTTATCTTCTTTAAAGTAGTAATAAAAAGCTTCTACAATCTCTGGATGAACCTTTCCTAAATTTCAGTTGGAATAAAAACTTCCTCTGAATCCAAGAACTATGTTTATGATAGATTTTAATTCAAAACATTTCTTACCTCACTTATAATTTTTTGATTTAAAATTTAACTAATTTCTTATTAAAGCTTAACACCTTAATTATTAAAATCGAACAAAGCAAAAGAGCCTCTGCATAAACAGAGACTCTTTTTGCAATGCTATTGTAAATTTTCGTAGTAAGCAGTTACTTCTTCAAATTCATTTTCGTCTGGATTAACAAGTTCAACCTCGTCTCCTTGACTTTCTTCTCTAAATAAATATACTGAATTATTGTCTGGATTTTGTACTAATGCATATGTTTTTTCTTTATAATCAAACTCATCTATTACTTCACAAGTAACATTGTTTCCATTTTCATCTTGTAAATCTACAAGAATTGTTTCTCCAGCTTCTTCATCTCCGCAGCCACAACCACAATGGTCATGATGATGTTCTTCGTGATCACTGCCGCAACCACAACCGCAACTTTCTTCTACTTCACCGCATCCGCAAGTATCTTTTTCTATTTCTTCTTCGCAGCCACAACCGCAACCGCAACTATTTATTTTTTCATCTTTCATAAAAACTCCTGGTAATGTTACCAGGATCTTCACCTCCTTTTTTCCTATGTTCTAATTGTACCCTTAAATAGAGTTTTTTAAAAGGGCTTTTTTGCTTTTTTATAAAATTATTTAATAATCATTATCATTTCTATATATATTTATAAATTCAATTGACATATTTTTGTAATATATTTAAATAAATATTTCCTCCTAAAAATTACATATGTACTAAATAAATAATAACATTTTTTTATATAAATTTAAAAAGTTATTGATAAAGTATATTTATCAACAATATGTAACTAATTAAATATATTAAAGTAAATTACTATACAAAAATATTTTTAAATAGCCCCAAGTACAATATAAATGCTTGAGTTTACAAATGAATTTTTGCTATAAAAAATAAGGGACTTCTTATATTAAATTTATATATTATGAGAAGTCCCGTGGTAAATTTATATTTTTATACTATTTAATTTTTATTTCTTTTTCATTTCTTTAGAAACTTTTTTGAAACCTTTTTCTACACTATCTAGCATATTATTTACTGTCTTTTCTATCCTTCTTTTTCTTCCTTTTCTCGCCATAACTTTCATCTCCCTTCAGAAGAAGTTACAGTTTTATTTTATGTATTTTATTTTTTTATATGCTATTAAATATTTACCTGTTCTTTATTAATTTTGCAAGTATAATTATCGTTAAAATTACTAATACTATGTTAAATACTAAATTTAATAAACTCATTTTTCATATTTAATTTATTTATGCCAATTTCTTTTTATCACTGAATTACACACAGGGCAGAATACTTGATACTTTAGCAACTGAGATGAATGCACTATAAACTTCTAATATAAAAGAAATAGATGTAGATAGATCAAATGCAACTTTTGAAAACCTTTCTAAATTACATAATAAAAAAATAGATAGAATTAAAAGCTTAAATAAAAAAGAGCCTTTTGGCTCTTTTTTATTATTGTTCAGCTAATTTTTTGTAGTTTTCTAATCTTTCTTTAGCATCTTGTTCTGTTTTTGCAAATAACGCTTCAGCACTTTCTGGGAATTGTTTAGCAAGTGATGCATATCTTACTTCTCCCATTAAGAAGTCTTTGAAGCTTGCTTTTGGTTCTTTTGAATCTAATGAGAATGGATTCTTTCCTGCTTCTTTTAATTCTGGGTTGAATCTGTATAATCCCCAATATCCACAATCAACAGCTTTCTTTTCTTCTAATTGGCTGCAGCCCATTCCTGCTTTTAATCCATGGTTTATGCATGGAGCATAAGCTATTATTAATGATGGACCTGGATATGCTTCAGCTTCAGCTATTGCTTTTAGTGTTTGGTTCTTGTCTGCTCCCATAGCGATTTGTGCTACGTAAACATAACCATAAGTCATAGCCATTGCACCTAAATCTTTTTTCTTAGTCTTTTTACCAGATGCTGCAAACTTAGCTATAGCTGCAGTTGGTGTAGCTTTTGAAGATTGACCACCTGTGTTTGAATAAACTTCTGTATCAAATACAAGGATATTTAAGTCTTCTCCTGAAGCAAGTACGTGGTCTACTCCGCCATATCCGATGTCGTAAGCCCAACCGTCTCCACCGAATATCCAGTGTGATCTCTTAACTAAGAAATCTTTATTTTCATAGATTTCATTTAGGAATTTGTCGCTTCCTTTTTCTTTTCCTACTAATTCTATAACTTTGTCTGCTCTTTCTCTAGTACCTTCTCCTAGATCTTTATTGTTTAACCAATCTTCTAGAGCAGCTCTTAATTCTCCTGATATAACTGTTCCTGTCATATCTTTTTCTGAACAATCTTCTGTTCCTATTGCACAGCTTTGAAGTTCTTCTGCTGATTTAAATCCTAATACAGCTTTTACATCTTGTGTAACTTTATCTCTTATTTGTTTTACTCCAAGATACATACCCATTCCAAATTCAGCATTATCTTCGAATAATGAGTTAGCCCAAGCTGGACCGTATCCTTTATGGTTTGTAGTATATGGAGTTGATGGTGCTGATGCTCCCCAAATTGATGAACAACCTGTAGCATTAGCTATCATCATTCTATCTCCAAATAATTGAGTTACAAGTTTAGCATATGGAGTTTCTCCACAACCTGCACAGGCACCTGAAAACTCTAATAATGGTTGTTCAAATTGGCTACCTTTAACTGAATTTTTCTTCATTGGATTAGCCTTTGGAGATACTTTTATTGCATAATCCCAATTCTTACTTTCTTCAAGTTGAGAATCAAATGGTTTCATTATTAATGCTTTTTCTTTAGCTGGACATACATCTGCACAGTTTCCACATCCTGTACAATCATATGGACTTATAGCCATTGTAAAGTTTAATCCTTTTGCTCCTACAGCTGGTTTTGATTTAAATCCTTCTGGAGCATTTTTAACTTCTTCATCAGTTAAAAGTGCTGGTCTTATAACCGCATGTGGACAAACATATGAACATTGGTTACATTGAATACATTTATCTAATTGCCATTCTGGAACGTTTATAGCAATTCCTCTCTTTTCATAAGCAGCTGTTCCTGATGGGAATGTACCGTCTTCCATTCCTTTAAATGCACTTACAGGAAGTTTGTCTCCTTCTTGTCTGTTCATTGGTTCAACAATATTTTTGATAAATTCTGGGTTTTCGTTAGCTTCACATGTACCTTCGCATTTAGCATCTTTCCATGAAGCTGGAACTTCTATTTTAACTATAGCATTAACACCTTTGTCTATAGCAGCATTATTCATATCAATGATTTTTTGACCTTTTTTACCGTAGTTAGTTACAACGGCATCTTTTAAGTATTTAACTGCATCTTCTACTGATATAATGTTGGCAATCTTGAAGAAAGCAGCCTGACAAATCATGTTGATTCTTCCGCCTAATCCTATTTCTTGTGCTATTTTAACAGCGTTTAATGTATAGAATTCTATATCATTTTCAGCAATATATTTTTTCATTGAAGCTGGTAAATGTTCTTCTACTTCTTCTGGAGTCCAGATAGTATTTAATAAGAATCTACCACCTTTTTTCAATCCTTCTAATACATTGTATTTATATACATAAGATTGGTTGTGACAAGCTACAAAGTCAGCTTGATTTATTAAGTATGGTGATTGTATAGGTGATTTACCAAATCTTAAGTGAGAAATTGTTATACCACCAGATTTTTTAGAATCATATGCAAAATATCCTTGTGCATACATGTCTGTATGGTCACCTATGATTTTTATAGCACTCTTGTTAGCTCCAACAGTACCATCTGAACCTAATCCCCAGAACTTACATGCTGTAGTTCCAGCTGGAGTTGTGTTGATAGCTTCTGCTTCTTCTAATGATGTATTTGTAACATCATCAACTATACCTATAGTAAATCCATCTTTTGGTTCATCTTTCTTTAAGTTTTCATATACACTTAATATATGTGATGGATAAACTTCTTTTGAACCTAATCCGTATCTTCCTCCAACTATTGTTGGTTGCCATTCTTTTCCGTAGAACGCATTTTTAACGTCTAAGTATAATGGTTCTGCTAAAGCACCTGGTTCTTTAGTTCTATCTAAAACAGCAATGTTTTTAACTGTTTTTGGTATATATTTAAAGAAGTGTTCTAATGAGAATGGTCTATATAAATGTACTGTTAATAAACCAACTTTTTCTCCTTTAGCCATTAAGTAATCAACAACTTCTTCTACAGTATCACAGGCTGATCCCATAGCTATTATTAATCTTTCTGCATCTTCTGCACCATAGTAATTAAATAGGTGGTATTCTCTTCCTGTTAATTTTGAGATTTCTCCCATGTATTTTTCAACTATTTCAGGAAGTCTTTCATAATAGTTGTTAGATACTTCTCTTTCTTGGAAATAAATATCAGGATTTTGAGCTGTACCTCTTATAACTGGATGATCTGGATTTAAAGCTCTTCTTCTGAAAGCCTTTACTCCATCCATATCAACTAAATTTTCTAATTCATCATATTCTAAAACTTCTACTTTTTGGATTTCATGAGATGTTCTAAATCCATCGAAGAAGTTTATGAAAGGGACTCTTCCTTCTATAGCTGCTAAATGTGCAACTGCTGATAAATCCATAACTTGTTGTACACTGCTTTCAGCTAATAAGGCTAGTCCTGTTTGTCTAGCTGCCATAACATCTTGATGGTCTCCAAATATGTTTAGAGAATTAGCTGCTAATGCTCTCGCACTTACGTGGAATACTCCTGGTAGAAGTTCTCCAGCGATTTTGTACATATTAGGGATCATAAGTAATAAACCTTGAGATGCTGTATAAGTTGTTGTTAATGCACCTGCTTGTAGAGAACCGTGAACAGCTCCTGCTGCACCAGCTTCAGATTGCATTTCCATAACTTTTACTGGTTGACCAAATATGTTTTTCTTTCCTTGAGCTACCCATTCATCAACGTGCTCTGCCATTGGTGATGAAGGTGTTATTGGATAAATAGCTGCTACATCTGTAAATGCATATGATATGTATGCTGCAGCAGTATTACCATCCATAGTTTTCATTCTTCTCATAGAAAATTCCCTTCTTTCCCTTTAATTAATTTATATAAAATTTACGGAATAAATCCGCAAAATAATTAACATTTGTAAAATTTGACCTTTTTCTTCAAAGCCCATTATTAATATACACCAAAAATTTTTATCTGTAAAATCCTTTTCAGTGTTTATGCATAAAATAACACTTTAAAGCATAAAAATTATTTTAAATTGCAGAAAATTCATGTTCTTCCTATAAAACACATTATATCATTATTGGGTTTTTAGTTCACTATATATAAAAATATACTATACCAAAAAAATTATAAATATAAATTATCTGCTTTTTATTTTGCATTATTATTAATACTGGTAAGACCACAAACTGCATAATTAAGAAACAAATCTTTAAAGATTTAAAAGACTTAATCTATATATTCAATCTCCAAAAATTTGTTGCTTATTTTTATTATAATACTTAAATAAATAAATTCAATGGTATATTTTTAAAGATTTTGTCATTTAAAATTAAAATGACAAAAACATTATATATACATTAACATTTTGTAATTTTATAAAATTATTATTCTACACTTAACTTAATATATATTCTTTTTTGAATTTATTAAACTATGCAAGATTAATATAATTTTAATTTTAATTTTAAAATTGTATATTTATTTTGTATATTTTTTTATAAGCTCTGTTATATTTTTAACTCCATCATTCATTTTGCTTTTTGACATATTATTTACATATGAGTTTCTATTCTCATATAAATAATTTAGTTTTTCAAGTAAAGTTTTATCTGTGACGTCTTCTTCCTGTAAAACTAAACTATAACCACTCTTTTTAAAGGAAGCTGCATTTAAAATTTGGTCTCCTCTACTAGATTTTTTGGACAGAGGTATTAAAAGATTTGGTTTTTTAAGTGCTAAAAGTTCATATATTACATTGGCTCCTGCTCTAGATATTACCAAATCTGAAGCCTTCATCAAATCTGGTAATTCTTCATTTACATATTCAAATTGAGTATACCCCATTCTATTTTCTAAATTTTCATCTAAGTTAGACTTTCCACAAATGTGTATTATATTGAATGTTGAAAGTATACTATATAAATTTTTTCTGACTATTTCGTTTATAATCTTTGAACCTAAACTTCCTCCAATTATTAAAAGAATAGGTTTATCATCTTTAAATTTACATAATTCTTTACCTTTAATTTTACTTCCTTCTAACAATTCCTTCCTTATAGGTGTACCTGTTAACACAGCTTTATCGCCTTTTATATGTTTTACTGATTCTGGGAAAGTAACACATACCTTTGTACAATAAGGAATAGCTAATTTATTTGCAAGACCTGGAGTTATATCTGATTCATGAGCTATAACTGGTATTTTATTTAAATGAGCTGCTATAACTACTGGAACAGTTACAAATCCTCCTTTTGAAAAAACTATGTCTGGTTTTTCTCTTTTAATTATCTTTTTTGCTTGAAACACACCCTTTAATACTTTAAAAGGATCAGAAAAATTTTTCAAATCAAAATATCTTCTTAATTTTCCACTAGAAATAGGGAAATATTCTATTCCTTCTTTTTCTATAATTTTTCTTTCTATTCCTTCTATACTTCCTATATATTTAATTTCATATTCCAATTTTTTTAATTCTGGGACTAAAGCTAAATTTGGTGTAACATGTCCTGCAGTTCCTCCACCTGTCATTATAATCTTTTTCAAAATTATATTCCCCTTTCTTTAATTAATTACGTATATAATTTAGTTCTTATTTTTAGATAAAATCATTATTAGTTTTATAAAAATTTCTTCAAAATAAATACACAGCTCATCCAAAATTTATAAAACTTTTTATTATATCTATCATCTATACATAAACTCTATTATTAATAATACTATAAATATTATTTTTTTAAATACTTTTTCATTCTATACATAATTTATATTTTTTACCTTTAATATTATAATATATATAATCTATTATTGGTTAATATATTATTAATTCTATATATTTAAACATTCTATATTAGGAGGTGCTAACAATGACCAAAAAATTAGTACCAGAAGTAAAAGAAGCTTTAAGTAGATTTAAAATAGAAACTGCAAAAGAAATAGAATTGGGTTTTACAAGTTTTAATAATCCTAAAAATTTATCTGACAAAGTAAAACTTAATCCTGACAAATCTTTTAAGCCATATAAATTTTAAAAAATTTGATATAAAATTAACAATATTTTCTATAACTTTAATTTATATTTAATAATTAAAATCCCTATTTAATTGTAAATTTTTATTTACCTAAATAGGGCTCTATGTATTTTTAATTTATATCTGAAAACTCTATATGTATTTTCTTAGAAATATCATTGTGTATAATTGTCCTCTCTGTCTTTTCACAAGATTTATCTATATTTTTATTTAGTTTAACAATAAAAATAGTACCTTTTCCCATAATACTATTTACCTTTATTTCTCCTCCCATAAGATCCACAATTTTTTTAACTAGTGAAAGCCCTATCCCCGTACCTTCTGCATTTCTTGATAATGAACTATTCACCTGTGCGAATCTATTAAAAATACAATCTATCTTTTCCTGAGATATTCCTACACCTTCATCTTTTACTATTAATTGAAAATTATTTTTATATATTTTAAGATTAATATATATTGATTTATTTTCCGGTGTAAATTTTACGGCATTAGATAATAAATTTAATAATACTCTTTCATATTTCTCTTTATCAATCCAAACATTTTCTTCTTCCTTTGTAGTATCAAATATTATATTTATATTTTTGAAATTTGCATAATTTATTATTGAATTAACTATATTTTCTGTTTGCCATACCACATCAAAACATTCATTATTCAATGTTAAAAAACCAGCTTCCGCCTTCGATATATCTAATATATTGTTTATAAGTTTTAAAAGTCTAGATGTGTTTTGTTTTATTCTTTTTAAAATTTTATTAATATTTGAATTTATGTCTTCTGGATAAATATCATAAGCTAATTGTAGTGATGAGTATATTATTGTCAATGGGGTTCTTAGTTCATGAGATATTATAGTAAAAAATTCATCTTTAAGTTTATTTACCTTTTCTAACTCCAAATTGCTTTTAAATTCTTCTGTTACATCAGAACCATGTATATGAACTCTCTTTTTATTTTTAGTCTCATGATAAATATATTTTACTTTAAAAAATCTTTCTTCTCCTGACTGCAAAACAAACTTTTTAGGAGAAAATGTATACTCTTTAATTGTTCCTTCTCTGATTTTCTGTAAAATTTCCAACTGCTCTTTAAATTCTTCTTTTTTAAAAACATCCTCTACTTTTTTCCCAGATAAATTTCCCTTTATTTTTTTATTATATAAACGTTCTACTAATTCCTCATATCTTTCATTAACTAATCTATATGTTAAATCTGGATAATCTAATACAGCTAATGGTAACTCTATACAGTCTACTACATATTTTATAAATTCTGTTTTTTCTTCAGCCATTATTTGATTTTCTACTAAATCCGTAACATTTTTTACGCTAGATATAGTATATATTATTTCATTATTTCTATCTTTAATAGGGCTACTATTATATTCTATATATTTAATCTCATTAGTATCCTTCTTTATTAATTTCATCAATAAGTCTTTCACACTTCTGTCATAATCTGGATTTATCTTTTTTATTTTATATCTCATATTTTTATATTCATCTAATATATATAAATCATACTCTTTAATTATTTCTTCAATATTTAATACTTTTTTAATTCTTACTCCACCTATATGTTCAATAGCCTTATTCCATAAAATTAATTTGGAATTCTTGTCAAAAACCAATATACCTTCAGATATATTATTAATTACATTATCAAGATATTTTATATAATCCAATTCTTTTTTTCTTAATATATCTATAATTTCACTCTTATTCTTTATTAGTTTTGAAATATTTAAAATTTCTTTTTTATCTTTTTCTATAGTTTCTTTATATGAATACTCTTTAGTAATATCTATTAAATTTACTAAAGCACCTTTTTTAGTTCCTTCTAAATTTATAGGTATTACAGTTAAATTAAAACATGCTTTTTCATGATTATGTTTTGTAAATATCAATGGAATTTCTTTTATCTCTTTTTGTTCCTTAATAGCTATAAAAACAGGAAAGTTTTTTTCTGTAACAGCTTCACCATCAATAAAATTCATTTCATATTCATCTAAAAAATCTATCAAGGTTTTTTCTTCTCCTGGCTGCAAATTATAACTAGATTTTCTTTTTAATTCTTTGCTTAGCTTTAGAGCCATGCTATTTACATACAGTAATTCATATTTATCGTTTACAATATAACATGAATAAGGAATACTATCCATTATACTTTTTATTGTACTTTTATCTTCCAAAAAAACACTTCCTATTGGTACCATATTTCCCCCCTAATGTTATAATCACTTTATATAGTGTACTCTTTTTTTGCAGTCCTAGTCAACTTCTAAGGAAATTACGACTTAAAAGTTAGTTTACCTTCAGTATATTAAAAAGGGATATGTGTCTAGAAGGGCAACTCAATTGGCTAAGATATTCTAAATTTGTTTTTGTAAAATAATGATAACTCGCTATTCGCTCAAACAATCAGTTTTTTCTAATATATTTTCAAAAAACAAATAAGAATATCTAAGCTTTTTCGAATGCCCTTTACGCCACATATCCCAATTTTTAATATACTGAAGCTAGTCTAGATTTCTTAGATTACATAATATAAAGAACAGATGAGAATTAAAAGAATAAATACTTTTAGAGAAAATATATATCTAGAAAAATAATAAGAATACTTTATTTGTGAACTAATATTTAAGCGTGAAGTAAACAGGATGTTTACTTAGCTCTGTTGCCATAGGACGTGGCATTAGAGCGTTAGTTTAAATATTAGGACACAAATATTAGTATTCTTTATTTTTATAGCTATTTATTGAACAAAAGTATTTATTGTTTTAATTGCCACCCTTTAAAGGATGTCAAGTCGTAATTTCCTCATTTTATCCATTTATTCTGTAGTCTATTATTTTTAACTGTGCATTTATATTCCCATTATACTCATTAATCATAGGATAGTATATCAAATCTAATTTTAAACCTACCATGAGCGGATTAACTATAATATTTTCTACATTTTCCTCACCATATATATTTTCTAAATCACTTTTAAATTCATCCACTTTTCCAAAAGCTATTGCATCTATTCTTCTATTAGTATATTCTACTCTACAAGTCAATTTTAATGTATTTTGGTCTTTGCCTAATATTCTTATACCTTCTACCTTTATATTCTTTTCTGCTAATATTGGTGAACTATTGCTTTTACCAAAGGGCTCTAAGCATTGTAAACTATTTATAAGTTCTAGGCTTACTTCTTTTAAAGGTAATCTTTTATCTATCCTTATTTTAGGTATAAAATCCTCATCTTTTAAATCACAATTTTTATTTAATTCTTCTCTTAGTTTATCTATATTTTCTTCCTCTATGGTAAGCCCCGCAGCCATTGGATGACCTCCAAATTTATGTATATATTTTTTGCACTTCATAAGTTCTTCAAAAAGGTTGTATCCATCAATGGATCTTCCAGATCCTTTAGGCATTTCTTTTCCTTTAGTTAAAACTATTGTTGGTCGATTATATGCATCCTTTATTCTTCCTGATACTATACCTGCTATACTTTCATGTATATTATCCTTATAAATAACCAACACTTTATCATTTTTTAATGATGAGTTTTCTATGGTATAAGTTATTTCCTGTACACCTTCCATAGTTATTTCTTGTCTCTCTGAATTTAAATTTCTTAAATCTTTTGCTAATTCTTCTGCTCTTTTTATGTCTTTTGTCAAAAATAACTCTACAGAAATAGCTGCTGTATCCAATCTTCCTGTAGCATTTATACAAGGGCCTATTATAAATCCTACATTATAAGAGCTTATATTTTTATTATCTAGTGAAGTTTCTTTTATAAGTGCCCTTAATCCTAGATTATTTGTATTATTTATATTTTTTAATCCTAATTTAGCTATTATTCTATTTTCATCTTTTAAATCTACCACATCACATATGGTTCCTATAGCTGCAAATTCTAATAAATCTTTATATTTATTAGGATTAATATTTAGTTTTTCATATAAAAGTTTTGAAAATTTAAAAGCTACACCTGCCCCACAAAGCATTTTAAATGGATAATAGCAATCCTTTTGTTTTGGATTTATTATAGCATCTGCTTTAGGTACTACATATTCTCTTTCTCCATTTTCATTTTCTATAAAGGGTAATTCATGATGATCTGTAATTACCACTATCATATCTAATTCTTTTGCTCGTTCTACTTGTTCCAATGCAGCTATGCCATTATCACACGTAATTATAACCTCTACTCCCTCTGCTTTGAGTTTTTCAATTCTATCTGTACACATACCATAGCCTTCTGTTTCTCTATCTGGTATATAGTAAATAACATTAGCCCTACATTCTTTTAATGCAGTATATAATATTACAGTACTAGTAACCCCATCTGCATCATAATCCCCATAAATTGCTATCTTTTTCTTATCCATTATTGCTTTCTTAATTATTTCTGTACCTTTGTCCATATCTTTCATTAATACAGGATTATGAAGTTTTTCCAAAGAAGGATTTAAAAAACCCTCTATATCTTGTAAATTATATATTTCTCTATTAACTAATATAGTACATAAAGTTTCACTTATACCTACTCTATGTGCTATATCTTTTATATTCAATTTATTTCTTCTTAACATCCACTTTTTCTTCAAGTCATACACCTCTTCCTTGCTAATTATATCATTAAGATTAATATTTTTGTATTTATTTTGTTTATATCTATTTTTAGTTCCAATTTTACATACTCTTATAAATATTATATAATAATCATTATCAAATTAGTTTTAAATCATATGTCTCATAATAATATGTATATTAAATTAAAGCAACGGAGGTTTTATTTATGGATAGATTACTTTTTGGAATATCCGGTTTACCAATAGGTGATGGTACAAATAAATTCAATTATAAATCTGGAATAACATATTTAAATAGTATTGGTCTAGATGCTATGGAATTGCCTTTTGTAAGATCTGTTAATGTTACTGATAAAAATAAAGAAGGTATCCTTCAAGAGAAAAATGATAATAATTTTTATTTATCTGCCCATGGCTCTTATTTTATAAACTTAAATGCAGATGAAATAGAAAAACAAGAAAAATCTATGGAAAGAATCGTAAAAGGAGCCGAAGGCTTAAAAAAGGTTAAAGGAAGAAGTTTAATATTTCATCCTGGATTTTATCTTAAAGATTCAAAAGAAGAAACTTTTAAAACTATTTTAGAAAACTTAAAAAAACTTCCATATTTAGGAATAGATTATAGACTAGAAACCACAGGAAAAGGTACTCAATTCGGTTCTTTAGAAGAAAATGTAGCTTTATGTAAAGAAGTTTCTACTTGCAAATTATGTATAGATTTTTCTCATATACATGCTAGATCTAATGGTTGTTTAAAAACTTATAAGGATTTTTATAATATATTAAGTTATGTAGAAAAAAATTTAGGAAGATCTGCTCTAGATGACATGCATATACATCTTTCTGGAATACATTATAGCGAAAAAGGTGAAAGAAACCATCTTCCTTTTGAGGAAAGCGACTTTAACTATATTGATTGTCTTAAAGCTTTTAAAGATTTTGATATTAAAGGTTGTGTAATATGTGAAAGTCCAATACTTGAAAAAGATGCTCTTCTTCTTAAAAATTCATATTACGAACTTTAAACTGGAAACTAAAAATAGATTTAATTTTAACCCATAAATATAAATAAATACATTCATAATGCAATTCATACAACTCAAGTAGTTCTAAATCTGACTCCATTAAAAATTTTCTACCCAGTAGAGGCGCCATCCGTGGCTTCACCACTGGTTCCTCACGTCCTGTGAGGAATTACAAAAATTTTTAATTACGTCGAATTAAGAACTACTAAAGCTTATCCATATGCTTATTGCACGTATTTTTTTATATTTACTATGTTAAAATTAAATCTATTTTTATTTTGAGACAGCTTATTATTTTATGCTTATTTTTTCTATTTTACCATCGTTTGTATTACATATATATATATTATCTTCATATAAATCTATTCCATTTGGCTCATTTAATCCCTTTTTTATTATTTCTACTTTATCCTTCAAAATATCTGCTTTTATTATTCTATTATTAAAGGTATCCGCTACATATAATACATTGTCTTTATATTTTAAATCTAAAGGATGTTGAAGCATGGTATTTTCAAAATTACCTACCCTATTTCCAAAATAAAATAATCCTTTACCTATAAGAGTATGAACTTTATGTTCTTTCAAATCTGCATATCTTATGGAGCTTGTTTCTGAGTCTACAAAATATAGTCTTCCATTTCCATCGTAACATAAAGCTGAAGTCTGTGCTAATAAACATTTATCAAAACTTCCATCTCTTATATTTTCTCCTCCTGTTCCTATATGACTTTCTATACTCTTATCTTTCATATCATATTTCCATATTTGATGATTTCCAGCCATGGCTATATATAAAGAGTCTTCCAATACTTCTAAATCCCAGGGTGAATTTAAACTTACATTTAAGGCATCTCCTGTTGCCATAGGACTATATTCCTTTTGTCCATTACCTGCTATAGTTTTAACTATTTCTTTTTCTAAATCACACTCCCTTATGGAATGGTTTTCAGTGTCTGCTACATAAATCTTATTTTCTATAAATCTTATACCTTCTGGAGCTTTAAATTGTGCTTTTTTAAAATCTCCATCCTTTAATCCATATTCGCCACTACCTATTGTTTTTATTTTTTCTAAATTTTTATCTAATATTACTATTCTGTTTTTACCTTTTTCTGAAAAAGCTATTAATCCATTTTTATTTATAGATATTTTAGATGGATATCTATATTCTTCTTTATCATCTTTGTTTTGCAAAGTTATATTTTCTTCTGGCCAATTTATATTATCAAAATGTTCTATTGTATCACCTATTATTTTATCTAATAGTTCTCTATTTCCTTCTCCTGATAACATAGCAAAAGCATATCCCTCTGGATCTATTAATACAAAGGTTGGCCATGCATTTACTGTGTAGCTATCCCATATACTTTTATTCTTATCATTTACTACCGGATGATCTATTCCATACTTTTTAATAGCATTTAATATAGCTTTACTATTCTTTTCATATTTAAATTTAGGAGAATGTACCCCTATAACCTGTAATTTATTCTTATATTTTTCTTCTAAATATTTTAGGTCATCTATTACATGTATGCAATTTATACAACAAAAAGTCCAAAAGTCTAAAAGTATAACTCTATTTTTTAATTTATCCAAATTTGTCCTTTTGGTACCTATCCACTCAATAGTCATTGGGAAATTAGGGGCATGAACTCTAGCATTTTTATACCTTTCATACAAATTACTCATATATTTATAAGGATATTATATCCTTATTCCCTCCTCTCAAATTTCCTCATTATTATATAGTTATAGTATATTATTTTATATAAATTTATTTCTATATTTTTTAAACTTTATATATTAATAACACTATATTCTTATTAATGTTTATTTATTTTAGTTATTCAAAAATTATTATAATTAAAGATTATCCACATACTGTTTAATTATAATAATTTTCCGACTTTTTTACAAGGATTACAACAATAGATTTTATTATAGATACTAAATATCCACAAATTTTTACATGTACTAATGTTGTAATAGCCTTTATGTGTAGAATTTTTATGCTAAAAAAATTTATTTATGCTAAATATAAATATTCTATTATATAAAAACTACACTCTTTATAAAGAATGTAGTAAATTAATTTTATTACGAAAAATAAAATTATAAAGTTTTATAAATTCATATTTAATAATTATTGTAATATTTGTATAACTTTATTTCTAAAAGCTTTTCTTAATACCTTTTTTATATCTTTTTCTTTTATTGAATATAAATCTTCTATAGAATCATTTATAATTAAACTATCATTATACATAAGTTCAGAAGTAGTAATGTCTAAAGCTAACCTTATAGACATTTCATAACGTATAGCCTTTTTAAGTTTTATACTTTTTAAAGCTCTAATTATATTTTCCTTTGTAAAATATTCTTCATTATTGATTATTTCTTCTAAAATTTTGTCCATTATATTAATAACTTTACTTACCTTTTCTTTAGATGTACCTACATAAAAATTAAGTAGTTTTATACCTCTTTCATTTTTAAAGTCACTTCCTACATCATAGGCTAGCAAATTTTTAGTTCTAATATTATCAAATAAAAGGCTGCTTGTACCTTCTGCAAAAATCTCATTAAATATTTTAAGAATTATTATTTCTTCCTTATTTAAATTATTAATATCATAGCTATATATTATTTTAGCACCTTCTATACCATCTTTGTAATCAGTATAGATAGCCTCATTTCTATTTTCATATTTTATTTCTTCTACTTTTTTATAAGCTCTATTAAAATCTTTCAAAAATTTTTTTATACTTTCTATACTTTTTTCTACACTTAATGATGTTACTATAGTAATTACACAATTTTCTGGTGTATAATAATCATTATAAAAATTTTTTAAATGGCCCAAAGTAATAGCTTTAATGCTATCCTCATTTCCTATAATCAGTTCTTTTATTCTTCTTTCTTTAAAAGAATTTTTTAATAGTTGATCTTCACAGAATTGATAAGTATCTTCTCTCCATTCCTTTAATTCTTCTAATATAATAGATTTTTCTTCTTGAAAAGATTTTTCTTCAAACTTTGGATTTAACAATATATCACTATAAAAATCTAAAACCTTTTCTAAATCTTCATTTAAAAAACTTCCATAATAAACCACATAAGGATAATTAGTCATAGCATTTTCAAAACCAAAAATACTATCTGCTAAAACATTTAATTCTTTTTCTGTTCTATTAAAAGTTCCTTTAGAAACCATATGCTCTACAGCATGGGCTGTTCCAAAAGGAAATCTATCCTTTTCTTCTAAAGCCCCCCCATTAAATCCTATACATATAGAACTTATATTACTTAAAGTTTTTTCATAGATTATTCTTATTCCATTTTCCAATTCAAATTTTTTCATAATATATATTTTAATTAAATATTAAAATATGCTCACCTCTCTTAATTTAATTAGGTACATTAAACTTTTATAAATTTATCTTATAATAATTATTTCATATTAATCAATGTATTTATGAAATGAATTAAAAATAGATAAAAAATACAAATAATATATTCTATTATACTAAAAAATAAAAAGGTTAAAGTTAATTTTTACTTTTTTATCCTCTAATAAATACTTAATTATTTATTATATAAAATTCTAAGTTTTTTAGATTATTGTATAAATAAAATAGCTATTGTAATTTTATTATTAGAATATTATACTGATTTTTCTTTATAAACCTCTTATGGATTTGAAATATTATACTTAAAAGTATAATATTATTATATGGTTTATATTAAAATATTAAATATATTATATAGAATAGAAGGGATTTTATGATTAAAAATAACGGATTTATAGAATTCATAAAATATGTCTCTATAGGAGCTTTAAATGTAATTATAGACTTTTCAGTATTAAATTTATTGTGGTTTTTTACTGGTTTATATAGTGGAAATATAAATTATCTATTTAAGCTTATTTCTTTTTCAATTTACTCTATAAATGGGTATACTTTAAATAAAAAATTTACATTTAAAACAAAAAATAGCTCCTACATTCAATATGCCTCTGTAATTGGTATAGCTGCCATACTAAATGGTATAATATTATCTAATCTATCTTCTTATAATTTATTAAATATATCTCAAGTTATTTGGTCAAATATATCTGCACTTATAGCATCAATGAGTACAGGTATTTTATCATTTTTAATAAATAAATTTTTTATATTTAAAAAAAATTAATACTATGTTTTTAATAAATTATATAAAATTAATATAGTAACTTAATAATTAGAGGAGGAATATTTATGACAAAGGTTTTAGTATTTATAGCAGAGGGCTTTGAAGAAATTGAAGCTCTGACTGTAGTAGATGTATTAAAAAGAGCTAACATTCAATGTGATATGTGTAGTATTACTTGTAATAAAGAAGTAATGGGGGCTCATAATATTTCAGTTAACGCGGATAAAACTTTAGAGGAAATCAAAACTAATGAATATAATGCTTTAGTCATCCCTGGTGGGATGCCTGGTTCTACTAATTTAAGAGATAATAGTAAAGTAATCAATTTAGTAAGAAAATTTAATAAAGATAAAAAATTAATAGCTGCTATATGTGCAGGTCCAATAGTTTTGAGCAAAGCAAATATAATAAAAGGAAAAGAAGTCACTTCTTATCCTGGTTTTGAAAATGAATTAAAAGAAGGAATTTACAAAGAAGATTTAGTGGTTCAAGATGGAAATATAATAACCAGTAGAGGGCCATCTCTAGCTATATACTTCGCTTTTAAAATATTAGAAAATCTAAAAAAAGATTCTGTAGAAAAAATAAAAGAGGACATGCTTTCACATCTTCTTTAAACTACTTTATACATTATATATGATATAAACAGATTTCTAAGTTTTAGATAGAGTTTTTACTTCCTCTAAAACTTAGAAATCGTTATCCAGTGATACAGCCACTCTTTACTTGCCCTTTGAAGAAGATGGGAATATTAGCGAGTAGTCATCGGATTTTTTAAAAAAACATATGTGAATATAATTCTATTTTTCAATTATAAAATTTTATATATAATTTAACTTATGAATAAATATGCTATGTTCTTTATATAATCTTAATATATAAATTTATATTATTTACTATTTTCATATAACTTAATTTTTAAAGATCCCAAAGATCCCTAGAAGTAGTTGATATAGCTACTGCACCTGCAGATAGAGACTCTATTACATCTTTTTTTTCTTTTATTAAGCCTCCTGCTATTATAGGAATATTTTTCACTTTTGCTTCTAATTTATTTATTATTTTACTTGCTATTCCAGGCATAACTTCTACTGCTGTAGGTCTATGTTCTAATATATTTTTTATTCCTGTTTTTAAAGACAAAGAATCTATTATAAAAATTCTTTGTATAGCATATAATCCTACTTGTGTAGCATGTTTTATGTTAGAAGTTTTTGTGCTTATTATACCATCTAATTCTACACATTCTTTTAAGTATTCTATTCCAGCTGCGTCTCCTTTTAATCCATCTATCATATCCACATGGACAAAAATTTTCTTTTGCTTTTCTTTTAGTTTATGGCATATTCCTCTTATATTTATGATGTTTCCAAAAAGTACAAATACTATTTTAACATTACTTTCTAATACCTTTTCCAAATCCTTTTCATCTCGTATTGCTGCTATTACGGGATTTTCAATGAAGACTTCTGTTAAATTCATACATACTGCTCCTTCTTATATAGATTTTTTAATATTTAATTTATAATATTATTTTTTTATTTCTACTTTCTCTAGGAAATCATTTAGTAGAAGAGGCATTAAACCATTTCCAATACCTGCTCTATTTTGAACTTTTATTTTATTTATTTCTATAGTTCCTTTATCCTTAGACTTTGTTTTTATTTTTATTTTTCCTGTATCATTTTCATCTATTATTAATGCTAATATTACTTTATCTAAATCTTTTAAACTTATACCTGTAACTCCTGATGCCATTTTCCCCATAGGATTTACAGCATTACTTTTAAATCTTATAGCCATTGCTTTTTCTGTTATTATTAATATATTTTTTTCTTCTTCATTTCCCTTCATGAGTATACTTACTAATTTATCTTCTTTATCTTTAAACTTATAAACTTGAGTTGAGCTTACCTCTGCCCTTAATTCATTTAATTGAGTTCTTTTTATTAATCCTTTTTGTGATACAAAATATATACTCATATCTTCTTCAAATCTAAAAGTAGATACAGCACTTAACACGTTTATTTTATCCTCAATAAATTCCGAAATATTTATTCCCTTCTGTTTTATATTTTGAATCATAAAGGCTGGTATATAATAAGCTTTTCCATTACTATCAAATAAAATTAAAGTTTTAGAAGAATCTGTAAATAAACTTATATGTGATTTATTTTCTTTTAAATCTGATATAGTTATTAAACCATCTTTAGATATATTTACATAGAAACTTTTATATTCATAGTTATCACAAAATTCTATTTGTTTTATACTATCATTTGGTAAAACATCAAATAATTTATATCCTACTATATTTCTATCTACTGCCTCTAATGTAGGTTCTTCTATATTAAAAGTTAATCCCTTTTCAGTTTTAATATTGAAAAACTTTTCTTCTCTAGTTCTATCTACTAAATTAGCTTTAACAAGTGATTCTCCTTTTTTAAGTTTTAAGGCCATTATTTTAGTATAATTTGTATTAAATTTATCTAATGTAGTTTTCTTTATATATGCACTATCTGTTAAAAATATCAAATCTTTTTGAGCAGTAAAGTCTTCTATAGAAAAGGCTTCTATTATATTTTTAGATAAATCTATAGTTTTTATTATTTCATCTAACTTAACACCTTTTTCTTTCCACTTAAATTCAGGTATATTTATAACTTTTATTTGATACATATTTCCTTCTTTAGTAACTAAACATAATGTATCTTTCGTATTACACTGAATTAGGAATCTATTAAAATCTCCCTCCCTATATTCTATGTCTTCTATATTAGCACTGGATCTATTATAAGATTTAAGAGATATTCTCTTTACAAAACCTTCATTAGATAAAGTTAGTACTACATCTTCTTCCACTATTATTTCTTCTATATCTATTTTGGCTTTTTCATCATCTTCTATTATATCCGTTCTTCTATTGTCATTATATGTTTCTTTAACTTCGATTAATTCTTTTTTTATAACCTTTAAAAGTTCTTTTTCACTTTTTAATATTTTTGTAAGCTTATTTATTAATTTTTCTAATTCTTTATATTCTTTTTCAAAGGCTACCACTTCAAGACCTGTAAGTTTATATAACATAAGCTCTAGTATAGCTTCTGCTTGAATATCTGTAAAAGAAAATTTCTCTATTAAATTTTCCCTAGCATTCTTTTTAGATTTTGAACCTCTTATAGTTTTTATTATTTCATCCATTATTCCTATAGCTTTTATAAAACCTTCAACTATGTGGAATCTCTTTTCTGCTATTTCTAGTTCTCTTTTAGTCCTTCTGGTAATTACTTCTTTTTGATGTTCTACATAATATTTTAACATAGCTTTTAATCCTAAAGTTTTAGGTTTGCCATCTGCTAATGCTACCATATTAAAAGATATATTACTCTGAAGATCTGTCTTTTTATATAAATATTTTAAAGTTTTTTCTACTACATCTTCAGTAGCCATTTTTTTAAATTCTATTACCGCTCTTATTCCATTTCTATCAGATTCATCTCTTATATCTGTAATGTTTTCTAAAGCCTTAGAATGCTTTTTATCTGCAGTCATTTCTGATATAAATTGAAGAAGTTTTGCCTTGTTTTTTCTGAAAGGGAATTCTGTAATTGCAATGGCTAACCTTCCATTCTCCAATTTCTCTATGGTTGTCTTAGCTCTTAATGTTACTCTTCCCTCTCCTGTTTCATAAGCTGATAACATGGATTTTTTACCTATTATAACTCCTCCAGTTGGAAGATCCGGTCCCTTTATGTAGTTTAATAACTCCTTAGTAGTTATTTCATTTTTATCTATGTAAGCTAAAGTTCCATCTATAACTTCTCCTAAATTATGAGGTGGTATATTAGTAGCTAGCCCTACAGCTATACCAAAAGCTCCATTTACAAGGATATTTGGAAACTTTGCTGGTAACACTTCCGGTTCTTTTTCTGAATTTGAATAGTTATCTACCATATTTACTACATCTTTGTCTATATCTCTTATTATTTCCATGGCAATAGGAGTAAGTCTTGCTTCTGTATAACGCATAGCTGCTGCACTATCTCCATCTTGACTTCCCCAGTTTCCATGTCCATCTATAAGTGGCATTCTTGTAGTAAAACTCTGAGCTAATATTACCATAGCATCATAAACAGAAGAATCTCCATGAGGGTGATATTTACCTAATATATCACCTACTATTCTGGCAGATTTATAGTAAGGTTTATCTGGAAAGGCTTTTAACATATATGAACCATAAACTATTCTTCTTTGTACTGGTTTTAATCCATCTCTGACATCTGGCAGTGCTCTTTCCTTGGCTACTTCTACTGCATAAGGTAAATAATTCTCTGGCATAGCCTCTTCTAATGGAAAAGATATTATATTGTTATCTTTAGGTATTACTATTTTTTTAGCCATCCAAAAGTCCTCCCTGTGCTTTTATATTTATTTACATGGCAAAGGCTAAATATATATTATTTAGCCCTTTTATCTAAAATTCTGCATATTTGTATAAGTAATTTTTTCGAGGTTCTACTACATCTCCCATAAGCAAAGATACCATCTTTTCAGCTTTTGCAGCATCGTCTATAGTGATTTTTTGAAGCGTTCTTGTTTCAGGATTTAATGTCGTTTCCCATAATTGTTCTGGATTCATTTCTCCTAATCCTTTGTATCTTTGAATTAAATATCCTCTTCCAATTTTCTTTTTAGCCTTTTCTAATTCTTCATCATTATAACAATAAATTGATTTTTCCCCTTTTTTATCTTTCTTATAAACTTTGTACAAAGGTGGCATGGCTATATAAAGATGGCCATTAGCTACTAAAGATTTCATATATCTATATATATAAGTCATCCATAAAGTTCTAATATGATACCCATCTACATCCGCATCACTTAATATTATTATTTTATCATATTTTAAGTCATCATCTTTATAATTATCTAACACACCTGTACCTATTGCTGTATTAAATATTTTTAACTCTTCACTGCCTAATACATTTTCAATTTTTTGTTTTTCTGTATTCATTATTTTACCTTTAGAAGGCATTATACTTTGAAATCTTCTATCTCTTGCTTGTTTTGCAGAACCTCCAGCTGAATCCCCTTCTACCACTATAAACTCTGTCACATTTGAATCTCTTAGAGTGCAAACAGCTATTTTTCCTGCTAATGGTGCTAATCCTTTACCTATTTTTTTCTTTTCTGCTTCATTTATTTTTTTTATTTTTTCTCTTCTAGCTGCAGCAGCTAAAGCGTTATTTATAATCAATGTGGATACTTCTTTATTATCTTCTATCCATTCTAAAAATTTAGTATAAGCTAAATCATTCATCATAGTATAAGCTTCATTATTCCCAAGCTTAGTTTTAGTTTGACCTTCAAATACAGGATTACTTATTTTTATTCTAACTATAGCTGTAATTCCTTCTCTAAGATCATCTCCATCAAATTCTTTATCTTTTTCTTTTATAAGACTTAATTTTTTTGCTCCTTCTTTAAAAGCTCTAGTCATACCTGTTTTAAATCCAGTTTCGTGTGTTCCAGCTTCTGTAGTTGGAATATTATTTACATAACTTGCTATGTTTTCTGTTGAGGAATCTGTAAATTGGAAACATATTTCTCCTTCCATTTTTAAATTATTTATTTCCTTTTCCCCTTCAAATAATACTGCTGGATTATGTATTGGTGTTTTACTTTCATTTAAATAATCTATAAAATCTAAAAGGCCTCTTTCAGAATGATATTCTTTTATTTCTGGCTCTTCTTTTCTATTGTCTATAAGTTTTAAAGTTATACCTTTATTTTGAAAGGCTAACTCTTGTAATCTTTCATCTATAACATCAAATTTAAAATCTATAGTTGAAAATACTTCTTTATCAGGTTTAAATGTTACTTTAGTACCAGTTTCCTCTGTATCTCCTACTATTTTAAGTTTTGTTACAGGAGTTCCTGGCATTTTTTTATTTAATTTTTTATCTAATGAGTATTGAAATCTTTGTTTATATATTTTACCATTTTGGTAAACTTCAACTTCTGTCCACTCAGATAAAGCATTAACTACTGATGCTCCAACACCATGTAGCCCTCCAGAAGTTTTATATATTGAATTATTAAATTTTCCACCTGTATGAAGTTCTGTAAAAACCATCTCCACACCAGATTTCTTTTTTATAGGATGAATCCCTGTAGGAATTCCCCTTCCATTATCTACAATTGTAACGCTTTTATCTTTATTTAATATAACTTCTGCTGTATCTCCATATCCATTTGAAATTTCATCAATAGCATTGTCTAAAATCTCCCAAATACAATGATGAAGCCCCTTGGTTCCTGTGGATCCTATGTACATTCCCGGTCTTACCCTTACAGGTTCTAATTTTTCCAAAGAGGTTAATTTGGTAACATCATAATCTTTAGTGTTATCTATTCTTTCCTCCATTTTTATCCTCCAAATCTAACTTAGTATTTATTATTTCTATTACCTACAGTTTTTATTTAAATTGTGGAATAATCTCTATTATTAACTTAAATAAAAATATATCGAAAATTCAACTTTATAAATATATTAATTGTAAAAACAATATTCCAAACCTGCCTTTACATTTTATTCCATATTATTTCTTATTTCATTATACATTAAAAAACCTACTTCTTGTAGTTTTAATAATTTATACTTAAAATATTAACTTATAAGCATATGTATAATATCATATTGATTATATCAAACAATGCTTTTGAAAACAAACGTTCTTGTTTTCAAATCTAAAAAATAATATGCTGATATATAAATATCTGCATATTAAAATAATATATACATTTACCTTAGTTATTATATATTAAAAAACAATAATTTTAAACATTCCATCTATATTTATATAATATTATTTATATAATTCACCCATTAAAGCACAATTTATTCTTATTAAATATCTTAAAGTATCTTCGTTCATTTTCCCCTGAAATTTATATTCTTTTAGTAATTGCTGTGTTTTTTTTAAAGCTTTATCTTCCTTTATCTCCTTAGATTCATTGTTAAAAATTTTTTCTACTTCATATACGGAAGAACCTATAGCTCTTAATATAATTTTTATATTTTCTCTACTTTTTTCATCTTCACAATCCGTATTTATTATTATATCAGAAAGTCCATAATAATTTTCTAAATAATCTTCACTTTTATTTCTAATTAAATATAAAAAGTAACCTATGGCTATTATCAATACAACTATTAATATATATTGTGCCACTATATATCTCAAAATACACACGCTCCTTAACAATACTCTTACTATCTTTATATGCTTAATATTTTTTTTGGATAAGAGTATCTTGCTAATTTGATATATTCTACTTATTTGTTGTATACTAAATATGTAAACAAAATTTTAAAATTTCTATATAAATTTTAAAATTATCGTAATCTTTATAAATTTATTTTAGGAGGAATATTCAATGAATCCATTTATAGGAGTTGGTATTGCTCTTATTGTTGGTGTGCTTTTTGGAAAGATAATGAATCGATTCAAAATACCAGCAGTAGCGGGTTATATCATTGCTGGATTAGTACTTGGAGTGTCGGGTTTTAATCTAGAAAACAGTATAATGATTGAAAAATTATCTTTTATAGGAGATTTTGCTTTAGGGATTATAGCTTTTAATATAGGTAGCGAATTAGAAGTATCTGTAATAAAAAAATTAGGCAAGCCTATTTTTATAATTGCATTTTTTGAAGCTACTTTAGCATTTGCTGCGGTTACCATAATTACTTTAATATTAGGTGAAAAAATATATACTGCACTAATATTAGGAGCAGTAGCCTCTGCAACAGCTCCAGCAGCTACAGTAATGGTACTTAAAGAGATGAAAGCTAAAGGCCCTTTAACTACTACCTTACTAGGTGTTGTAGCGGTAGATGATGCAATATGCCTTATGATATATTCAGTAGCCTCTTCTTTGGCAAAGGTTTTTATTGCAAATAAATCTATTAGTGCTTATTCCATAATAGTTCCACCCCTTGTAGAAATATTCTTTTCTCTTTTGGCGGGTTTTGTTTTAGGCGCAATCTTAATTTATATACTCAATAAATGCTCTAGAGATTCTGAGATTCAAACATTAACATTAGGTGCAATTATAATACTTACAGGGTTATGTATAAAATTTAATTTATCTTCTCTTTTAGCATCTATGTGTTTAGGTATAACTGTAGCAAACTTATCTGCCCATAGTAATGAAGTTTTTTCTACTATAGAAAATTTTGCTTCACCTGTTATAACAGCATTCTTTGTTTTAGCTGGTGCTAGATTAGATATAAGAATGATACCTAAAATAGGAATATTGGGTATATGTTATCTTGTATTTAGAATGATTGGAAAAGTATCTGGTGCTTCCTTAGGAGCTACAATCTCTAAAGCACCTGAGGCAGTGCGAAAATACATAGGCTATGGACTATTTTCACAGATAGGTGTAGCTGTAGGATTAGCTATTATAGTTAGTAGAGAATTTAAAGGAACTGGTCTTGACACAAAAGTTTTAACTATACTTTTAGCCACTACAATTATTACAGAGATAATAGGACCACTATCTACAAAAACTGCTATAATAAAGGCTAAGGAAGCAAATATATAAAGGAGGCTTTTTATGTACGCTCTTGTTTTAATACTTAATGATATAAAAAAACTACATGATATAAATGAAATATTTTATGAGGAAAATTGTGGAGCTACTAATATAAATAGTAGAGGTCTTGGTAAAATTCTATTAGAAAATAATTTAGATGTACCTGTTTTTGCTGGTCTAAGGAAGCTTGTAGAAGGTGATGTTCCTTACAATAAAACTATTATAAGTGTTATAGACTCTGAAGGAAAAAAGAATAAAGTAATTAAAAGAATACGAGAAACTTTAGATATAGATAATAAACCTGGTATAGGGTTTATGTTCGTACTACCTGTAATTGAATGCTTTGGTGCTAAAACTGACCATTATGAATAATAGGCCGAAGTATACCAAATTAAATATTTAGTATAAAATACCTCTATCTAAAAAATAATTGCTTAATATACTTATGTATATTATATTGTTAGATTTAATCTTGATGTAACAAATAAAAAATACACTTACTAAGATTCGTAGGTGTATTTTTTATATTTACACATTAAAATTAAATCTATTTTATTTTTTACATTGTTACTTTATTGTTACAAATGTAAAAATTTTATATGTATAATATAAAATATAAGGAATAAAGAAATATATTGTTATAAAAACAATTAATTTATAAAAATTTTGTTGAAAGGGAGAGGTAACCTTGAGAGAAAAATCTCAATCTAAACTAATTTTATTACTAGCTGTTACAGTTATTTTATTCATATTTTCATTTATTAATGTAAATAGAGTACACACTTACAAAAATAAAAATGAAAGTTTAAATGATAACTTAAAAATTTTACAAAAAGAGAACAAAAAATTAAGTTCGGAAAAAGAACAGTTAGATAAAAAACATAAAGAAATAAAAAATAAAGTTTCTAATTTAAAAGGAGTTTAATAAGAACGAGGGGTTGACTATGAGAAATTCTAGAAAAAATATTTACAGCAAAAGAAAACAACATGATTTGAGAAATACGGTAACCATATGTTTATTATTCTTTTCAATCATAAGTACCTTCATTACTGGAGGAAGGCTTTTAAAAGTTAAAGTTGAAAATAACATGTTAGCAAAAAAAATTAATAATATGTCTTCAGAAAATAAAAATATAAAAGATGAAAATGTAAAACTTATGTCTAATATAGATAAAGAAAATGAAACATATAAAGAAAAAATGAAACATATAAAAATAGCATATTTAACCTTTGACGATGGTCCATCTAAAAATACTAGAGAAATATTAAAAATATTAAAAGAAAATGATATTAAAGCTACATTCTTTGTTAATGGTCATCCAGGCCTAGAAGATTTATATAAGGATATCGCAAAAGATGGACATGTTATAGCTAATCACACATATAGTCATGACTATAAAAAAGTTTATATGTCTCCTGAAAACTTTGAAAAAGATATAAAAAAATTAGATAAATATATTGAAGAAACTGTAGGTCAAAAGCCAAGCCATATTATTAGATATCCTGGTGGTTCTAATAATACTATAAGCCATAATTATGGTGGACCTGGTATAATGAAACAAATAATAGCTCATATGAATGAATTAGGTTATATGCATTTTGATTGGAATGTAGATTCAACCGATGCCTCAGCTTTTTGTCAGAGAAAAGATAAAATTATAAATTCTGTTCTAACTGAAAGTCGTGGTCAGCATAAAGCTGTAATATTAATGCATGATACTAATCCTAAAACTACAACTGTACAAGCTTTACCAGAAATAATAAAAGGATTAAAAGAACAAGGTTTTGTATTTGATGTAATAACTAAAGACACACCAAAAACAAGCTTTACAAGATAAGGAAATTACTACTTAACGTCCTTTAAAGGGTAAAAATTAAAACAATAAATACTTTTAGCGAAAATAGATATCTAGAAAAATAATAAGAATACTTTATTTGTGTCCTAATATTTAAGCGTTAGTTTAAATATTAGGACACAAATATTAGTATTCTTTAGTTTTATAGCTATCTATTGAACAAAAGTATTTATTGTTTTAATACCTTTAAAAGATGTTATTATAATTTTTGACAAGAGACAACACCGACTAAAGGATAATTTTGTTCCACTTCTTTACGGAAAATCTTTAATTATAATAGTCCTGTTAAGTTATTTATAAATTTAAAAATTAAATCTAAATTCCATATATAAATGGCTAAAAAAGCGATAGCGCAATCGTAGACTTTCTATAGTAATTAATTTGTATTTCTATTTAGAAAAACATTAATTTTATTCACAATAATCGATGTATACAGAAAGTCTTCTGTTAAATATATAAGAATTTCTTTTTATATTATAAGATGAAAACACTTTTTATTAGTGTTTATAACTATAAATAATGTATTTATACAATAAAACTTATTGAATCTATTAGCTTTATTATATTAAATTTGTTTGCTAACGCAAATATGGTTTGGTGTAAATTTAATTTATAGGAATGTTATAAAGATATATTTTATTGACATGCTACGCATCAATTTTCTAATGAAAATTTTTTTAAGCACTCACTTAAAAGAATGTAACTAGCTGAAAATTTTTTAAATATCTAAATAACTTAATAAAGAAAAATATAATTATGAATTTTTAAAAACAGAGTGGAGTAAAATCTTCCTTTGGTGCTTCGTGATCTACAAGAAATTATCTTTAAAGAGTTATGCTAACTTCCTTGGTTTAAAAAATAGGGATATGTGGTGTAAAAGGCATTTGAACAAAATTAGAGATTCTTGGTTGTTTTTACAAAATATATGTATGTTCCAAATTATTGTCTAAGCGTTCAGCGAGTTATGATTTGGAACCATATATTTTAAGAAAAAACAAGTTAGAATCTCTTATTGAAGTGAGTTGCCTTTGTAACCACATATCCATTTTTTAAACCAAGGGTAGTATACTTTTTAAGTCGTAATTTCCTTATAAAACTTCCTGTTTTATATTATTATATAAATTTATTCTATGTAATTTCATGCTTAACTCATCTAAATTAAGTTTATAGTAGTAAAGCCAATTTCCTACTATATCTAAGCCTAAAGCATTATCTTTTGTTATAACAGATACTTTACCACCTACTTTTCTTATCTTATATATTCCTTTATTATTGTTTCCTGAAAAATATATATTATTTTTTGAGAGTACTATAGATCTTGAACAATCTTCTTCACATAATTTTTTTCTTTCTAAACCATTTATGTTTATTTTATATAAATAAGTTTTATTATTATCTATATTTACTCCATAATAAATATACTCATTGTCCATTATAGCATTTATACAATTGTCATCATTTAATTTCTCTTCATAATTTCCATCTAAAGTTATTCTATATAAATTATTTCCTAGTTCTTCATTAATATAATATATCCATCCTTCCTTTATTTCCATGAAAATTCTACTAGAATAATTATTTATTTTATTAATATCTAATCCATCCACTCTTATTCTATATATAGAATAAGAGTCATCTGTATTTAAATAATATAAAAAAGGTCCTTGTATTGTAATATTTGTACCTCTAACATCATTTAAATCTATTTTATTAGATCCATCTTTTTTTATTCTATATATTTTATAATTATCCTTGCTAGATGAGCTTATATATTGTGAATAAAAAATATAATTATCAGAAAATGCTAAAGAATCTATAGTAGTATCTGTTAATCTTTCCCTTAAAGTTCCATCTTTTTTTATCCTATAAAGATAGTTTTCTTCCTTATCTCCTTTATAATTTATATAATACAGCCACTGTCCATTTATCCAAATATTACTTGCAAAATCATCACAAAGTTTTATATTTAAAGACCCATCAAGATTAACTTTTCTTATTTCTCCATTAGGATTATAGTCCATATAAGTATAAATGTTTTTGTTACCGCTATAGTAAATCCAATTGTCTTCTTTCACTACCCTTTCACCACTATTTTCCATACCACCTTTATTTAAGCAAACTTTTATATTATTTAGTTCTTTAAAAACATTGCCACTTCGTGAATATATACATTCTTTAAACTCTAATATATATTCATTACACATATCCTCTTCATCTGCTTTTATTTTTATATTAAGTATATTCTTTTTTTCCACCTTTGCATGAGATGCCACTATATTTCCACTGGTATCTTTTACGACTAAAATATTTGAGTGTATGGATCTTTCATCTATTTCCTCATTAAACTTTAAATTTAAATCTACAAATTTATCTTCCATAATTTCAAGCTACACTCCTTTAGATTTGTTTCATAATTTTAATTCAACAATTAAATATATATTATTAATTATACACATTTTTTTGATATTACTCTATTAAATAAAAGCAGTTTAAGAATTGATAAAATACATAATTCACTTTTAACATAATTAAATCAACATATTATCTTAATATATTGATTTAAACATAATATTTTGTATGTGTATTAGGAATTTTTTAATTATGTAATTTGCTTAATTAAAAATTATTGACAAAAAATAAAAAACAGTGCATTTTTAATATTTACATAGGAAGTCTTTTGATAACTATTTTTCAACTATACAACATTCTGTCTGGAGGACAGTTATCCTATATAAATCATTAAAATATACACTGTTTTAAACTTTATGTGTAATTATGAACTATTAACTTTATTTTAATTATATGTTAGTTTTAATAAACAATTAAAAACTATTTATATAACAATATTAATCTTACTTAGTGTATGTTATTATACTAACTTTTGTGCAAAAGCTTTGCATTCTTCTAGTGTTGAATCGTCTGGTTCTCCTTGATGTATTAAACTATCAGTTTTTAATTCTGCACCGTAGCTTTCCATTCTTTCTTCCCAATCTCTCATCCATTGGCCATCTCCCCAGCCATAAGATCCAAATAAAGCTACCTTTTTGCCTTTAACTGCATTGCTTATAGAATCTACAAAAGGTTCCATTTCGCCTTCTTCTAATACTTCATCTCCCATAGATGGGCACCCTAAAACTACTACTTCTGCTTCTTCTACATCTTTTGTAGTTGCATCAGATACAGATAATAGTTTTACTTCTGCTGATGCTAATCCTTCTTTAATAGCTTCAGCCATTTTTTCTGTATTACCAGTACCGCTCCAATAAATTATATTTACCTTTGCCATTGTATCACTCCCTCATTTGACGAAAACGATTTTCATTTACAATTAATATTATATATCATTTTCACTTTTTGTCAACAGTTAATATAAAAAACAAAGAGTATTTTTAAATAAAAAAGATAGTTATAAAAGCGTTTAAAATTATTTGCTTTTACAACTATTTTTATTAATGAAAATACTCTTTATTTTTATTAACTATTAAATCTTTCATTCATATTATTCATATATATTTTGTCTAAGCTGTTTCCTCTTCTTTAATTTTATCCTCTTTAAAGGCCACCTGCTTCTAAGGATCTTCCTTTGAATGCTTTATCTTTTCTATTTCTTTCATATTCTTGAGCTTCTATAGCCTTATCTTTTTCTTTTAATGCTACTCTTACATATATTACTCCTGTAATAGCTGATATTAAATCTGAAATTGGATAAGCTATCCAAGCTCCCATAATATTAAACTTGTCAATTAATATAAATAATAATGGTATAAATATTATCATTTGTCTATACACAGATAGTATAAGTGAAGTTCTTGCTTTACCCATAGATTGATAATAATATATGGATACATAATATATTCCTATAGTTGGGAATAGGGATATTATTATTCTAAAAGCCTTTACAGTCTCACCTAAAAGGCTCTGATCTTTTAAAAATAATCCTATAATAGGACTTGCAAATATAAGCATTCCTGCCCATAATATTAAGGTTGCTCCTGTTACAGCTACTATAGTCTTTACAACTACTTCTTTTACACGAACTAAATCTTTTGCACCATAGTTAAAAGCTGCTATAGGTTGCATTGCCGAACTTATACCTATAACTGTTATAAACAAGAACATTGATATTTTAGTAGTTACACCTACTATAATTACCGCCTTATCGCCTCCATAAATAGAAAGTATATTATTTAATATTACTGCCACCACTGCATCAGATATTTCTATAATAAAGGTTGAAAAACCTACTGCTAATATTGGCTTTAATATATCCAATTTAAGATCAAAATTCAATTTAAAATTTAATCCTATTTTCTTTTTAATCTTATTAAACTTATATATCGCATATACTAATCCAACTGCTTGTGAAACCACAGTTGCTATAGCTGCTCCTGATACTCCAAAATTTAAATGCATAACTAAGAAATAGTCAATTATAACATTTAATATAGCTCCAACTGAAGTAGCTTTTAATGTTATATTTGTATAACCTAAAGATGTCATTATATAACAAATAACTAAAGTTAAGGCTTGAAATGTTCCACCAAGTACCACTATAGAAATGTATTCCTCCGCATAGGGATAAATAGATTGACTAGCACCTAATAGGCCTGTAATCATGTCTTTTTTAAATATTGAAATTACAAAAGTTAAAACTAACATTATAACTATAGTAATATTTATAGCATTTAATATTACTGATTTTAAATTATCATAATCTTTTTTTCCTAAACTTCTAGCCACTGCAGTAGATGCACCCACTGCTATCATCATTCCTAGTGAAGACATAAGTCTTTGCACTGGAAAGGCCACAGTTAATGCTCCTATAGCTTTCGGACCTATAGCCAAACCTACGAAAAAAGTATCCACCATATTATATAATTCCATAACTAGTAAAGAAATCATAGCTGGAATTGCAAACTTTAATAAAGCTTTTTCTACCTTTTCCTTTGAAAATAATTTATAGTCAATTCCCATGATAAGCACCCCGTTCTAATAGATTTTGTATTTTTAGGTAATATTTTTGCACTCATTTTGTTATCCACTCCTTTTTTTAAAATTATAATCTTATATAAATTAACAATATTATTTACATATATTAAAAATTATTTTATTTAAATATCTATTTTTATAGATTCTTAAAATACTTAATAAAAAATATTTTAAATTTAATATTTATATAAAGGTATTTAAACTTTAAAAGAACCTACTATGTTTCATATTTTTAAAATATATTATTGGTTATAATTTAAAATATATTTTTATTTTCTTTATATTAATATTATATTCTTTTAAATATATATTTTCATTCACTATGCTAAGGAGTATAGTGTATATAATTAAGGACTATGATTTATTCCATTTCTTAGTAATAAACAAAAAAACACCTTATTTAAGGTGCTTTTGTACTTTTTGTACACATTTTTACTGTATTTAACTTAAATTTTTAAGCAAACAAAATACAAAAAGTATTTTTGTACTTTTTCAATATATAATTTAGTACTATTTTAATATTATATTTTTATATGATATTTTATAAATAAATGTCATTTGTCTATATTGTTCTTTATAATATTTTTTCTGCTTAAAAATTTCTTCACTTTTAAAAAGTTTTATACAAAAATATATCTATTATACTCTTTGCAATATAAATAAAAATGCTCCATATCCTTCTATCTTTGAAACTATATTATATATAGGAGATTTTTTAGCAAAACCTAATTTTATATTAGGCACAGAACTCTGTATTAATAAATCTCTTTCATACTCATCTATTCTCTTTGGTCTCCCCATAGATAACCAATTATTATAAGAAGATCCCTTGCCTTCATCTATTTTATAAGTAACGATCTTATAATTATAAGGTAGCGCAGCTATATTTATAGAAAATTTCTTTTCTGCAGTTTCTTTTAAGCCTCTTCTTTTGTATAAATCCTCTAAAGAAATTAAAGACTCTAATTCTTCACTATGAGAATAAACAAGAATTTGAATATCATCATCCTCTTTAGTAATTATATATCCATCTCCTTTTTCTATTACCTCATTGCCCAATTTAGATAAAAGATAGTAAGCATAATAAGAAGGCTTTTTTATTCCTTGACGATTTATTATTCCAGAACCACCGTAAAACAATTCGTTATTTATGTACTCTCCTCCATATATTTCATCAAAAGTAGTTAAGAAAATTACATTGGACTTCTCATTTAAATATTGATTTAATATGTAAGGAAGCATATATGCAGTATCATAAATATTGTTTACTTCCTTGTAATCTAAATCCCAATTTACAAATTCTATATCCTCATATTCTTGTAAAAAACTCTCCAAAATATCACTGTTTTTATCTGAATAATTTTTTAAATAAAATCTCCATTTCTTAATTTCTTTATCACCAAAAAAATCTGTGAAATAATCCATAAAATCTTTAAAAAGTGCTAAGAAAAATTTCACTTCATATTTATTAAAATCTATTAAAATAGCAGGTTTTAAATCTAAATCATATATAAATTCAAATACTTGTCTTATCTCATACCAATTAAAAAATCTATCCTTTTCTGTGGAGAAAACATTCATATCCTTTGAAAATATATTTTGTATAATTGCATATTCACATTCTACATATTTTTGAAATTCTTTTATAAGTTCTCCATGGTTTCCTTTTAATATTTCTTTAGCACTGCCTAAATTAATAATATCATGCCAAATTTCTTCTAGTTCATTTGTATCTTTAGATAAATCCACATTAATTTTTATAATTTTACCTTCATAATTAAATCGTGGATAGTCCTCTAAATAATGCATTAAATATTCATAGGCATCCTTTAATTTTAATTTTTCATAAACTTTTAGGTTCTCATAAGTTTCTTCATCTACTTTATACTTTTTTCTGTATTGCATTGGGGTACATTTATAATGTTTCTTAAAATGTTTATTAAAATACCTAGTATGTGAAAAGCCTAATTCTTCGGATATTTCAGATATGGTTTTGTCTGTATCTAAAAGTAATTTTATAGCTTCTTCTACTCTAGTTAAATTTACAAAGTCATTAAAACTATATCCTACTTTATTTTTCATTTCATTAGATAAATAATGAGAGCTTAAAAATTCTAGTCGAGCTATATCTTGTATACTTATTTTATTATTATAATTAGAATATATATATTTTATTATTCTATCATATCTTTCAAACTGTACCTCATTTTCTTTTAATTCCTCTTCATCATATATTAAATAGTGAAAATTATTTATAAGATGATATAAAAGATCTACTAAATTTTCTTCTACTACATCTTCGTAATTATCACCTTTTTGAGCTATTTCACAAAGTAATGTAGAAAGATATTTTCTTAGTACATCATACTTTTCATGTTTTTGAGCCTCTGGTGCTGAAAAATCTGTATAAAAAAACATATTTTCTATATCATAATATTTATTAAAAAAACTAGTATCTATTTGAAATATAAGAACTTTATTGTTGTTGGTTATACTTTTTATGCTATGGGCTTCCTCTGGATTTATTATACCTATTTCCTGTTTGTTTACCCTATGGCTTTCTGTTTCTATAATTATTTTTATGCTACCTTCTAGAACATATATAACTTCCATAGCATTGTGCCAATGAATAGGACTTCTCTTTATATTTTGCATAGAAACTTTTATAGGCAAATCATTTGTATACTCTACAAATTCTCTTGGCATAAATTTCCTCCTATCGGTTTTTAACTGTGTCTATTATATCATAATTTAAATAAAGTTATTTGTGTTCCTGTTTTGATCCTACAATAATATTATATCAAAACGATATTATGTTGAAATTGTTATGCTCATAATGTATAATATTTACAATCAAATTATTGTTTATACTAAGTTGCAACTTTAATTATTATTTTTAGCCTATCAATTTATGCTAATTTTCATAAAAAATCTTTATTAAATTATTTATCCCATGACTACACACTTTAATACTCTATCTTTTTGAATTTAAAAGGTTAATTCAGGGGAAATATTACAAAGTATAGAGTATAAATTACAGAAAAATATTAATTCAAAGAAAATGGAAAGGGCGTATCTATATAATCTATCACTAAGCTTTAGTGATAGTAAACGCTTTTTCTAACTTCAAAAATCTATTTATAATTGTGAGGTGAAATAAATGCTAAAATTAACAAAACCAAAAAGATTAAAACCTGGCGATAAAGTAGCTACAATAAGTCTTTCTTGGGGTGGTGCTGGTGATATGAACCTACTTTGGAGATATAATTTAGGTAAAAAAGGTTACAAGAACAATTTGGTCTAGAAGTTGTAGAAATGCCAAACACTTTAAAAGGATCAGATTATTTATATCATCATCCAAAAAAGCGTGCAGAAGACTTAATGGCCGCTTTTTCTGATACATCTATAAAAGGAATTTTTTCATGTATTGGTGGTGAAGAAAGCATAAGAATATTACCCTATATTGACTTCAAAATTATAAAAAATAACCCTAAAATATTCATAGGATATTCTGATACCACTGTATCACATTTTATCTGTCTTAAAGAAAATCTATCTAGTTTCTATGGTGCCTCCCTTCTTGCAGAATTAGCAGAAAACATTAAAATATTTGATTATACTGCCCATTGGTTAAAAAAAGTTCTCTTCGATACTTCTCCAATTGGACAAATACCAGCGGCTAAGGAATGGACTGGGGAAAGAATAGAATGGTTTGAAAGCAACTCATCTATCTCAAAAAACATGATAAAAAATAAAGGATACGAATTTTTATAAAGGGAAGGAATAATTGAAGGACCTTTAATAGGGGGGTGTATGGAAGTATTAGAAATGATAAAAGGCACTACATTATGGCCTTCCAATGATGTATTTAAAGATGTTATTTTATTCTTTGAAACCTCAGAAAATATGACACATCCCACTTATGTAGAATACTGGCTTAGAAATTATGGAACTCAAGGTATCTTACAAAACTCCAAAGCAATAATTTTCGGTAAACCATACCAAGAAAAATATTACAAAGAATATAAAAATGTAATTATGAAAATAATATCCGAATTAGAACTTTATCATATACCTATTATATATAAACCCATGATGTGTATACCATACGGTGCAATGGCAGAAATCGATTGTAATAAAAAAAGCTTTTCCATAATTGAATCAGGTGTGATTTAATTTAGAGGACAGAACTTAATACAAAGTAGAGATTTCAGAGAAAAAAGCTTAATTTAAAGTACAGATTGCAGAAAAAGAGTACAGAGAGATATGTATTCTTTTTGTAAGAATTGAAAAAAGCTTCAATTTAAAATTTTTGTGGTATGTCAGAAAACGATATTTTTTATAATTTTAAAATTTAGTATGACCGCTTAAATCAAAAATTTTGTGTAAAGAAGTAAACCCAAATCATCCTTTAGTATATTTTCTATCATATCAAAAATTATAATAACATCTTTTAAAGGTATTAAAATAAGAAATACTTTTAGAGAAAATAGATATATAAAAAAATAATAAGAATACTTTATTTGTGAACTAATATTTAAGCGTAAAGTAAACAAGACGTTTCTACGTTGCCACAGAACGTGCATTAGAGCGTTAGCTTAAATATTAGGACACAAATATTAGTATTCTTTATTTTTATAGCTATCTATTGAACAAAAGTATTTCTTGTTTTAATCTTTCTCTATACTCTGTCATCTAAAAAAAGAAAGTGCCACGCACTTTCCTTTTTTATCTTATTCTTTGTCTTCCCAGTCCATTGCTTTTGTTACTGCTTTATGCCATCCTTTTACAAGTTTTTCTTTCTTTTCTTCTTCCATTGCTGGTGAAAAACTTTTTGAAATTGCCCAATTTTGTGATACTTCATTTCTATCTTTCCAATATCCTACTGCAAGTCCTGCAAGATAAGCTGCTCCTAATGCTGTAGTTTCTACTACTTCCGGTCTATCTACTTCTACATTTAATATATCAGATTGAAATTGCATTAAGAAATTATTTTGACAGGCTCCCCCATCTACTTTTAATGATTTTAGCTCTATACCTGAATCTTCTTCCATAGCCTTTAATACATCATGAGTTTGATATGCCATAGATTCTAATGCAGCTCTTATTATATGTTCCTTTTTAGCACCTCTTGTAAGTCCTAATATAGTTCCTCTTGCATAGGAATCCCAATATGGGGCACCTATTCCAACAAAAGCTGGTACAAGATAGACTCCATTATTATCTTCTACTGATGTAGCATATCTTTCTGTTTCTTCAGCACTCTTTACCATCCTAAGTTCATCTCTTAGCCATTGAACTACTGCTCCACCTATAAATACACTTCCTTCTAAGGCATATTCAACTTTTCCATCTATACCTACCGCTATAGTAGTCAACAATCCATTTTTAGAATCTACTGCTTTTTCTCCTGTATTCATTAAAAGGAAACAACCTGTACCATAAGTGTTTTTAGCCATACCAGCCTTAAAACAAGTTTGTCCGAATAAAGCTGCTTGTTGATCCCCTGCATCTCCTGCTATTGGGATAGACACTCCAAATAATATTTCATCTGTTTCACCATATACACAGCTAGATGGTTTTACCTCTGGAAGCATAGATTTTGGTATGTTAAATAACTCCAATAATTCTTCATCCCATTTTAATTCATGTATGTTAAATAACATAGTTCTTGAAGCATTAGTATAATCTGTTACATGAATTCTACCTTTAGTCATATTCCATATTAACCAAGTGTCTATATTTCCAAATAATAGATCACCCTTTTCTGCTAATTCTCTAGCTCCTTCTACGTTATCCAATATCCATTTTATTTTTGTTGCTGAAAAATAAGCATCTAACATTAAGCCTGTTTTCTCTTTTATAGTTTTATCTATATTTTTTTCTCTTAATTCGTCACAATAACCAGCTGTTCTTCTACATTGCCATACTATAGCATTATATACTGGCATTCCTGTTCTTTTATTCCAAACTACTGTAGTTTCTCTTTGATTAGTTATTCCTATACCTGCTATTTGTTCTGGAGAAATTCTAGCTATATTTAATGCTTCCCCTGCTACCCCTGCTTGTTTTCCCCATATTTCTAGTGGATCATGTTCTACCCATCCTGCTTTAGGATATATTTGTGTAAATTCTTTTTGAGCAACACTTACTACTTCACCTTTTTTATTAAATATTATACATCTTGAACTAGTAGTTCCTTGATCTAAAGACATTATATACTTTTCCATTACAAACTCCGCCTTCCCATTTTTAAAGCATGTATTCTGTTTACACCTGCTTTTAATTATATAAATTTCATTTAACAAAATATTAAGATAAAAAACTAGTAAAATAATTTTTCAAAGCATAAATTCCTTATGTTTTGATTTGTAAATCTAAAAATAATTATAAATATTGTATAGGATATTATTAACAACAAAATTTTTCAAATATTTTCTATTATATATAATTTATTAATATTGTTTTTGCTTTATTATATCATGGCAAAATAAATTTCTTAAAAGTTTGTATAAAGTCTTGATTAAAAAACTAGCATGAATAATAATGCTCCTAATAATCCACCTAATATTGGTCCTAGTACTGGTATCCATGCATATTTCCAATCTGAATCCCCTTTACCTGCTATTGGCAAAATTGCATGGGCTATTCTTGGTGCTAAATCTCTCGCTGGATTTATAGCATAGCCTGTTGGTCCTCCTAAAGAAAGTCCTAAGACAAATATAAATGCACCTGCTATTAATGGACCAAAACCATCTACCACTTTAACCTGTCCAAAACCCATTAATCCAAATACTAAAAGTGCAGTTACTAAAAATTCAGTTATAAAATTTGCTTTTGTATCTCTTATTGCTGGAGCTGTACAAAATACCCCTAATTTAGTAGCTTTATCTTCTGTTGCTTTCCAATGTGGAAGATAAGTAAGCCAAACTAAAGCTGCTCCTGCAAAACCTCCTAACATTTGAGCTATAATATATCCTACTACATTCTGCCAAGGAAAATTTCCTGCTACTGCATTACCAATTGTAACTGCTGGATTCATATGAGCTCCACTTATGCTTCCAAAAATATATGCAGGTACAGCAACAGCTATTCCCCAGGCTGCTGTTACAACAATCCAGCCACCATCTTTTCCTTTACTTTTGTTAAGAGCTACGCTGGCTACAACACCATCTCCTAACCATATCATTATCATAGTACCCAAAAACTCCGCCATATAAATTGACATAATTTTTACTCCCCCTGTAAAATTATTTAAATTTTGGAAAAGACAAAATAGAGCCACTTCACCCATTAAAATGTAATGAATTGGCTCTCTTATCTCCGCCTTATAGTATTAAATTTATTTTATTTTACCATCTTTTGTTTACGTTTTCAATATATATTTTTTCATTTTTTTAAAATTAATTATATAAAAATGCAAATATCAGAAATATTGTAATTATCTTCTTATATATTGGCCATATGTCAGTATAAATACAGTTTTATGCTAATATATAAGAATTTCTCCATTAAGGCCTATTATTTATCCTTTTACAATAGATATCCAAAACCTCCATCCCACTTAAATTTAAACATAATAATAAAACTAATCTAATTTAAAGTATATATTTCATTATTTTTATATACTTTACATTTTTAATATATGTTGATTAATTTTAATTTAGTATCACTTTAAGGAATTTTTAATATTATTTTTAAAGGATTTACACAAACTATATAGAATTGATTCTATAATAATTTCTAGGAGGGATTTAATTATGCTAATTACTACCACTAATAACATAGAAGGTAAACAAATAAAACAATATAAAGGAATAGTATGTGGTGAAGTTATTACAGGGGTTAATTTTTTAAAGGATTTTATGGCTGGAATAAGAGACTTAGTTGGCGGAAGATCTCAAGGATATGAAGAAGAATTAATTCGCGCAAGAAATGAAGCCATAGATGAAATGATGGATAGAGCTGCTTCATTAGGTTGTAACGCAATAGTAGGAGTAGATATAGATTATGAGGTTTTGGGTCAAGGTGGAGGAATGCTTATGGTAACAGCTTCAGGTACTGGAGTAATAATAGAATAGCTATTGACTAAAATTTAAATATAAAAAATGCTAGTAATATAAACTTATTACTAGCATTTTATAGTGAATTTATAAAAAAATTTTATCTGCTACAAAATTTCACAACTAGTTTTGCTAAAAAATATCCTATAATTGTGCCTATTAATAAGGTTATATATATTAGTGGCATATTGGGAACTGGTTCCGCTCCCTTTGGATATCCAAACATTTGTGAAAAAATCATTCCTACACATATAGCTACCCCTAATTTAAATACTGTTTCAACTGGTTTGAATATTATTAATTGATTTATTCTCTCTAATTTAATCCTGTTATATATAATTACTGATAAAATAGCAAACACTACTATTAAAATTATAAGTATCATTATTTTAATATCAAAATTTTCATATATAAATCTATCAATATTTCTCATTTGTTCTCCATCTGGTCCTTTTTCAACTCTATCTAGTGCCTTAGTATTTACTATATCATATATATTTGAATTTCTAACAAATTGATCTAATACCATTAATTTAGGGCTATCATATTCTAATCCTTTACTGAATCTTATTAAATCAACTATATAAGCTGCAAACATATTTGGTACAAATAAAGTTATTGGTGCAATTACAGCTGCTGCAAAATATTGTCCCACTATACTTTGCATAAAAACTAAAAACATAAAAAGGAATAAAGAAAATAATAAATTTATAAAATAAAACTTAGGTATATCTACATAGGAACTTCCTATATAAGATTTATTGTTAAAATAAAAAAATGTTAGTATTATAAAATTAATTAAAAATGGTATAACTATAGTTAAAATTCCTACTTTAATTTTAGATATCATAATATCCTTTCTTGTAAAAGGCATAGAATGTAATAAATCACAGGTAGAATCCTGTTTTTCCCCTTTAAATAATAATATACAAAGCAATACTATTACTCCTAGCACAAGCGTAGTTTTAACGCTACTCCATCCTAATAAAAATTGATTAAACCACATTTTATCAAATACAAAACTTTTATCCATAACCATTTGATATTTTTGGATATTTAAATCACTTGAAGCTCTACTAGTCTTATCCCAAAATAAAATTAAAGTCATAAGCAAGCAAATCCATTTACTACTTTTCCAATCTTTATAAAACAAAGGATCTTTAAATAATCTTTTCATTTTCTTTTCCTCCTTCCACGGAGTATATAAACATATCCTCTAAACTTAAATCTATTTCTTCTACAAACTCTGCTCCAGATTTTAATAATTTTTCTTGTAATTCATCTGAATAATTATTTGTTATTAAGTAATTTATTCTTCCTATATTTTCTACTGTCATTATTTCATCCCAAGTTTTTATTTCATCTATTTTATTTTCATCTTTAAATAAAACTTGAAGTTTCTTTATATATTTTTTCATATCTTCTATATTATTTGTATATTTTATTTTGCCTTTTTCTATAATAGCTACACAATCACATATTCTTTCTAAATCATCTAAATGATGACTTGCTATAAATATAGTAGTATTTCTTTCTGAAACCTCTTCTAGTAATATGTTTATTAATTTTCTTTTTATTATAGGATCTAATCCAGAAGTAGGTTCATCTAATATTAGTATTTCTGGATATATACTTAAATTTAGCATTAAAGAAACTCTCATTTTCATTCCTTTTGAAAGTTCTCTTATTCTTTTATTTTCTGGTATTTTAAATATTTTATTAAGTTCTTTAAAGCGTTCATAAGAAAAAGTAGTATAAGTTAAAGCATAAAGTTTTATAAGCTCTTTCACTTTAAAGGATGAATAATATTGAACTTCTGCTGCTACATAGCCTATTTTATTTTTTATTAAAGTGTTTTCAAAAACAGGCTCTCCTGCTATCTTTATTTCTCCTTTATCCTGTTTATATACTCCTAACATACACTTTATAAGAGTTGTCTTTCCTGCTCCATTTTCTCCTATAATACCAAATATACTTCCTTTTTCTATATTTAAATTAATATCATCTAAAGCTTTTTTATCTCCTAACATTTTTGATACATTACTTATATTTATCAACTTAATCACCTCTTTCCATCTAAATCTGCATAAATCTCTTCTATTAATTTTAAAAATTCTTTTTTATCTATGCCCATATATTGTGCCTCAATTAAAAGTTGTTTTAATTCCTTTCTTAAAAAACTCATTTTTTCCTCATCCTCCTTAGGATTAAAATCTGATATATAAGTTCCCTTTCCCCTTAAAACTTCTATAATCTTTTCTCTTTCTAATTCTTTATAAGCCTTACTAACTGTATTAGGATTTGTAGTTATCATAACAGCCAGTTCTCTTACTGAAGGTAATTTATCCCCAGGTTTAAATATTCCCCTTATAATATTTTCCTTTATACCATCTATTATTTGTTCATATATAGGTTTACTACTTCTACTATCTATCTTTATCATTTTTTCACCACCTTACTTTATTTTTATTGATACTACATTTATTTTTTAGACTATATTTTAAATCATTACTAGAAATATAAATTTCATTTGTGTTTTTATCCATCTTATCTAATATTAAAGTTATTTAAACCAATTACATAATTAAAAAATTTCTAATATGCATACAACATGTTGTGCTTAAACAAATATATCAATAGAATATTTTGATATATTTATATTTAAAAATGAATTATGCGATTTTCTCATTTAATAAAATTACTACATAACTATATTGAAAATCTAGTTGTATATAAATAGTAATATTAATATAGTTGATACTGGTATCATAATTACAATACTACAAATAGTAATGAAGTTTTTTGCTTTAATATCATTTTTAAAAACCTTCTTAATTACCATATATATACCTACACCAACAATTCCTCCAATAGTATTAGTGATAATATCCGTTATGTCACTAGCACCTATTCCAAATACATATTGACTAACTTCAAATATTAAACTTATTGAAAAAATTTCACATATGCTCTTGTATAAAAAGTAGTGTGTATCACCAGTATTAGGTGTACTATATCAACTAATACACTTATAAGATAACAAAATTTCTAACCATTGTCAACAAGCTTTTTATAAACAATCAATAATTTTTTTATTAATTATTTTAGTTGTAACATAGGTTACAGAATTAATGATATTTTTTTTATACAATTAATTTAAAGTTAAGCAATAAATTTGCTCTACTAAGTTAGTAATTAAAATAATTTAAAATATATGGAGGGATTAATAATGAGTATGTTTTGTTATCAATGTCAAGAAGCTGCTGGAGGACGCGGTTGCACAGTGAAAGGTGTATGTGGTAAGACTGAGGATATAGCTAAAACTCAAGATTTAATTATATATGTAGTAAAAGGAATAGCAATATATAGTTCCCAAGCTAGGGAAATGGCATTAAATACTAGTGAAGCTGATAAATTCATAGTTGAAAGTCTTTTTTCCACTATAACTAATGCTAATTTTGATGGTAAAGCACTGAATGCTAGGGTTCAAAACGGTCTAAAAATAAGACAAAATTTAAAGGATGCTATTATAAAAGCTGGTGGTTCTTATAATTCTAAAGAAAACAAAAGTTGGACTTCTAAATTCTTAAATGTTTTAGGAATAAAAAATGATAAAGATGAAAAAGAAATTCATGATGCTGCAGTTTGGGCTGCAAATAATCCTGAAGATTTTAAGAAGAAAGCTGAAACAGTTGGCGTATTAGCTACTGAAAATGAAGATGTAAGATCTTTAAGAGAACTTTTAACTTATGGTTTAAAAGGAATGGCAGCCTACTTAGAACACGCTAATAATTTAGGTTATGACGAAGATAGTATCCATGCCTTTATGGCAAAAGCTTTAGTAGCTACTTTAGATGATACCCTTTCTGCAGATGAATTAACTGCTTTAGTTTTAGAATGTGGAAAATATGGTGTAGATGTTATGGCCCTATTAGATAAAGCTAATACATCAACTTATGGAAACCCTGAAATAACAAAAGTTAATATAGGTGTTAGAAATAATCCTGGTATATTAATAAGCGGACATGACTTAAAGGACATGGAAGAACTTTTAAAACAAACAGATGGTACTGGAGTAGACGTATATACTCACAGTGAAATGCTTCCTGCAAATTACTATCCTGCATTCAAAAAATATAAACATTTTGTAGGTAACTACGGTAATGCTTGGTGGAAACAAAACGAAGAATTTGAAGCCTTTAATGGACCAATTTTAATGACTACAAACTGTATTGTTACACCTAAAGCTTCATACAAAGATAGGATGTACACCACTGGTGTAACTGGTTTTGAAGGAGTTAAACATATTAATGCTTCAAAAGACGGCAAAAAAGATTTTTCAGTAATAATTGAACATGCAAAAAGATGTTCTTCCCCTAGAGAAATAGAAAAAGGTGAAATTATAGGTGGATTTGCTCATAACCAAGTTTTAGCTTTAGCCTCTCAAGTAGTTGATGCAGTAAAAACTGGAGCCATAAAAAGATTCTTTGTAATGGCAGGTTGCGATGGAAGAATGAAGAGCAGAAATTACTATACAGATTTTGCTAAATCACTTCCAAAGGATACAGTTATATTAACTGCTGGTTGTGCAAAATATAAATACAATAAACTAGATTTAGGAGATATAAACGGAATACCTAGAGTATTAGATGCAGGCCAATGTAATGATTCTTATTCATTAGCTGTAATAGCTCTTAAACTAAAAGAAGTATTTGAACTTGAAGATATTAATGAATTACCAATATCTTATAATATAGCATGGTATGAACAAAAAGCTGTAATAGTATTACTTGCATTACTTCACTTAGGTGTTAAAAACATTCACTTAGGACCAACTTTACCAGCATTTTTATCACCAAATGTAGCTAAAATACTAGTAGAAAACTTTGGTATAGGAACTATATCCTCAGTAGATGAAGATATAAAAATGTTTATGAACTAAATGAGGAAATTACCACTTAACATCCTTTAAAGGGTGAGAATTAAAACAATAAATACTTTTAGCGAAAATAAATATCTAGAAAAATAATAAGAATACTTTATTTGTGAACTAATATTTAAGCATGAAGCTTAGCTCTGCTGCCACAGGACGTGGCATTAGAGTGTTAGTTTAAATATTAGAACACAAATATTAGTATTCTTTATTTTTATAGCTATCTATTGAACAAAAGTATTTATTGTTTTAATGCCTTTAAAAGATGTTATTATAATTTTTGACCAGAGGCAAAACTGACTATTAGAAAAAACTGATTGTTTGCGCGAATAGGAAGTTATCATTTTTTTCAATATATTTTACAAAAAACAGATTAGAATATCTTAGCGAATTGAGTTGCCTTTATAGACACATATCCCTTTTTAATATACTAAAGGTAAACTACCTTTTAAGTCGTAATTTATTTATAATAATAAAATATTAATAACCATATAATATTATATATTGGCTAATACAGAATGGAAGGTTAGGTGATATATTGAACATTAATTATAAAATAAAAACGTTAACCTATAATATATGTAAATATATTATAAGAATTCTTATATTTATTAATGTAATAAATAATTTTATCAAAAAAGACTACTACTTTACGCTAATTGGAGTTGCCGCTTTCTTATTAACCTTTATACCATCTTTAATTTTTAAAATACTACAAATGGAACCTGATAAAACCCTATATTTATCTATTATAATTTTCATATTTATTGCTCTTTATTTAGGCACTTTAAACAATTTTTATAGATATGAGTGGTGGGATACTATGCTTCATACCATATCCGGTATAATAATAGGATTCTTCGCTATTATTATATTGAAAAAGCATAGCTATAATAACTCCATGGACAATTATAATAAAATTTTTATATTTATTTTTGTATTGTCCTTTGCATCTTTATGTGGTGTAATGTGGGAAATATATGAATTCACTATTGACTCTCTATTTAGTTTAGATATGCAAGGTGTAGAATATACTGGTGTTACAGATACTATGGTAGACTTAATAGCGGATCTTATAGGTTCTATAATTTCTTATATTATTTATCATTTTACTTACAAAAAACAATAAAATATTATATTTTAAAATTATATTTTAAAATTTTCTTAATTCAAATGTTGCTGTCATACTAAGAATAAATACTACAATATGTTGCGTTAACTTTAAATTTGAAAAACAATATATTGTGTGTAAATCCCTTAATGAGATAACTCCATTAAATTTACCATAATTAAATAAAAAATAAGTTACTATACCAATTCATATGCTCCCTTTATAGTAGATAGTTGAAATAATAAAACTGTTACTATGAATGGAGTATATCAAATTTTATCAAATAAAAAAATTACATAATGTTTTATTTTGTTTATATATAATTTTTATATAATATAATTATACTTATAATTCAACTTATATTTTACAAATATATATTTTCAATTAATTTACAAATATTATTGACTTATATATTTATTGATATAAACTAATAATAAAGGAAATATGTACTAACTAAAAATACATATGGTAAGGAGAGTGTTTTTATGAATAATTTTAAAAACCTTCTAGAAAAATATGCTGATATAGCTGTTAAAATAGGTATAAATCTACAGCCTAAACAAACCCTTGTTATAAATTCGCCTATAGAATGTGTAGAATTTGTAAGAATTATAGCTAGTAAAGCTTATGAGGCTGGTGCTAAAAATGTACATGTAAAATGGAACGATGAGAAATTATCCCTTATAAAATATATGAAAGCACCATTTGAAATCTTCGAAGAATTTCCTGATTGGGAAGTAAATGAATTAGAAAGCTTAGCAAAGGAAAATGCTGCATTTTTATCTATATCTGCTTCAAATCCAGAATTATTAAAAAATGTTGATCCTGAAAGAATTTTTACTGCTAATAAAACTAGAGGAAAAGCATTAAAAAAATACTATGAATATATAATGAATAGTTTTGTATCTTGGTGCGTTTTATCTGTTCCTACAAAAGCTTGGGCAAAAAAAGTATTTCCTGATTTAAAGGAAGATACAGCTGTAGAAAAACTTTGGGAAAATATATTTAACATAGTTAGAATAGATAAAGAAGATCCTATTAAAGCTTGGGAAAATCATTTAAATAACTTAGCTAATAAAGTCAACTTTTTAAATGATCAAAAATTAACCAAACTATATTATAAATCAAATGATACAGACTTAACAATAGAATTACCTAAAGGGCATATATGGTGCGGTGGTGGAGAATACAATAAAAACAAAACATATTTTGTAGCTAATATGCCTACTGAAGAAGTATTTACTCTTCCTTTAAAAACTGGAGTAAATGGCATAGTAAAGAGTACAAAACCTTTAAATTATAGTGGAAATCTTATAAATAATTTTACTTTGAAATTTGAAAATGGAAAAGTAGTAGACTTTTCTGCAGAAGAGGGTTATGAAACCTTAAAAAAATTAATTGAAACAGATGATGGTTCTTGTTATTTAGGTGAAGTAGCTTTAGTACCATTTCATTCACCTATTTCGGATTCAAGCATAGTTTTCTATAATACACTATTTGATGAAAATGCTTCTTGTCACTTAGCTCTTGGAGAAGCTTACCCTACTTGTATTGAAAATGGAGATAGCATGACAAAAGAAGAATTAGAAAAAGCGGGTGCTAACAATTCATTAGCTCATGTTGATTTTATGATAGGTTCTTCTGATTTAGATATTACAGGGCAAAATAATAAGGGTGAAAAAATTAAAATTTTCCAAAATGGTGATTGGACCTTTTAAATAAAAAATATTATATTCTATAAAATAGCTCTATATAAGATTTATTAATATAGAAATTTCACTTCATGACTAACAATTTTACAACATTTTTTATAAAATATTTCAAAAATTACAAAAATTAAATTGTATGAGCCGAAATTCACCTTTTTAAAAAACAATCTTAATTAAATTTTACCTTATTTTGAAAATGGAAAAGATATAAATTTGTAGTATATATAATTAATATCTTTTCCATTTTCAATTATTAGATATCTTATCAATATATAAAATATTTAGTTTAATTTTTAATATTCATATTAATTTAAAATGTTAAATAATATTGATCTTTAGCATTTAAAATAATTAACTTAAAAAGTACCTCTAGACCCACGAATTAGTCTCATATTTATATCTACTTTTATTTCTGAATTACTTACAACCTCATCCCAGTTTACTCCAGTATGTCTACCATATTTAGCTGCTGCTACACTTCCAAGATTTAACGCATCTATTCTATATATCCTTTGCATTTTATTAATAAATTCATAGGATTCATCATATATTTTTTTTTCAAATTCTTTTACTAAGCATTCTTTTTGTTTTTTCTCAGATAACCCATTTTTACATCCTCTACAATTAATCATATCCCCTTTTATATCTAGTTTTATAACAAACTTATATTTATCCTGTTCTTTATAACATTCAACCTTCCTTTTTATATAACAATCCATTTCTGCGGATTTATTATGTCCTTTCATAACACCGATAATACCTTTTGTTTTATTTTCTCTTAGCCTATTTAATATTTGCATTTCATTTACGTTTATTTTTTGTTGCATTCTACCTTCCTTAAAAAGTGCCATACCCGTAATTGCTACGCCATTTTTTGTTTTTTCTATATAAGGAAGAACTAAATTTTCTCCTTCTGATTTTAATTTATAATAATTAACACTTGTTATATACGCTTCTGCTGGAATGAAATTGTATTGTGGTGAATTTTCAATTAATCCATATATATAATCTGCTGAACTAGCATATCCTTCTATCTTATGCTTTAACATATCCTCTGAAGTTCCAGCACAAACTACTGAAAATGCCTGTGGATTAGCTAAAGGATTAAAAAACAAAAGATTAATAAACTCACTTACTCCACTATAAGCAGCCTTTTCACTAATCAAATATACCTTTTCATTACCCAATAAAAATTTTCTATTAGATTTTCTTTGTCTATATTGACGACTTTTTAGAGGTGTTTCTCCTTTTCCAGCATGTACAGTGCTTTTAATAGTTCCATCTGCATTAAATATATATGCACTAATAGGGAATTCATAATATTTTACACCATCCATCTTTGTTTCAATATCATAACCTATACCTGATGGTATATCTAATTCTTCTGCATATTTTATATTAGGGTTATAATAATATATATTTAAAATTATTATTATTACTATTATTATATTAATTCTATTATCATTTAATATTTCCATTAATTTTTCAATAGGATTTTTCATTTCTTCTCCTTCTCTTTATACAAGTTGCAATAGTTACAATAGTTATAAAAATTAAGTTAAATATTAAATAAAATATACTAATATTTTTATTAATTTTTTTAAGAATTATAAAACTATCTAACCAACTAACACTTATAGAACAAAATAAAAATACTAATATATACACAACATTAGGGTTTATTCTTTTAAATATACTAGACAGTGAATAATAAAAAAAATAATTTTGATTAGCTATAGTTTTAAAAACTATACTACTCCATAAAAACATAAAAACAAATTTGAAATTACTTATACCTGGTATAGCAATAGTTTCTACGGTAGATAATGTAGGCCAATATAAATTTTGTGCTACATCTGGTCCTAAATAATATATAGATACAAAACTTAACCATATGTATAAAAAAACTATAATTGCTGTACCTTTTAAGAAAGAACTTTTTATCTTCTCTTTATTCTTCATTAATGGAACTATTAAAAAAATAATCTCTATTCCTACAAAAGAATATATAGATTCTATACTAGCTCTGAAAATAGAAGAACTGGGTGTTCCCAATATAGGCTTAATATTTAAGCTATTTCCTTGCTTTAACGCCATAACAGTTATTAATATTAAAGGGATAAATGCATAAAAAATAACTTCATTTATCCTTCCTAAAGCTCTTATTCCTTTAGATGCAGTATATGTAGAAATTAATAATATTGGAATAGCTAATCTATATTGCTCTAAAAATAAGATTAAATACACCCTTAACATATTACTCATATTAGCGCTGGTGATAATTATATAAGCTAAAAATTGTAAAGTAAATACAAATGATAATAAACTCCCCCAAATTTTTCCAAAGTGTATTTTACTTATTTCTATTAAATTAACATTTTGGTAAGATGCATCTTTAAATATTAATATGGCACAAATCACCATATAAAAAGGATATAAACTTCCTATAATTATAGCCAGCCAACCGTCATTTCTTGCTATTTTAGTTAAATCAGATGGAAGAGATAATATACCTATCCCTATCATAGAGCCTACTATCATAAATATAGATTGACTTGTGCTTAAAACATTATTGCTATTATTCTCCATTATGGTCTCCCCCAAATTTTTTTCTAAAATTTTCTTGACGTACAGGATTCTTGTTTGGTATAGTCTTCGGTCTTTCATTCATTTTCCATAAAGGTTCTCTTATAAAGATATCTTTCATATCAGATTTTTTAAATTCAAAATATGGAACTCCCATACTATCCATAGAACATAATTCTACCAATATAAAAAACCAACTTATAGCAACACCTACTATCCCCAAAGCATTAGTAACAAACAATATAGGGAATTTTAATATTCTAATAGCTAAAGACATTTCATAATTTGGAATAAGAAAGGTAGCCACTGTAGATATACCTACTACTAAAAGAGTAGTAGCACTTACTAAATGAGATTTTATAGCAGCATCTCCAATTATAATTCCACCGACTAAACTTAAGGTCTGCCCTATTTTTGTGGGTAATCTTAATCCTCCCTCTCTTAAAAATTCTACTATTATTTCCATTGAAATTATCTCCATTATAGGACTTAGAGCAATACCAACCCTAGATTGTACAATAGGCTGTAATAATTTATCTGGAAGTAACTCTACATTAAATTTGACAAGAGTTAGATATATAGATGTAATACTTAATACTAAAATTACAGCTATTAATCTTAAAAATCTTATAACTGTTGATATCATAAATTTTTGATTATAATCTTCTACAGTTTGAAAAAATTCTGTGAAAATAGCTGGTACAGTCATTCCCTGCTGGCTACCTTCCATTAATATACCTATTCTTCCTTCCATAATACCGGCTTCCATTACATCTGGTCTTTCTGTAGTAAAAAACTGTGGAAAAACAGTATAAGTATTATTTTCAATATATTGTTCTATATATGCTATACTTTTTATATAATCTACTTTTATTAAATTTAATCTTTCTCTTAACTGGTTTACTAAATTCTCATCTGCTATATCTTCTATATATATTATTGCCACTTCTGTTTGTGATCTTTCTCCAATTATTAATCTTTCTATTCTTAAATTTCTATCCTTTATTTTTCTATTAATTATTGATAAATTACTCTCTATACTTTCTGTAAATGCTTCTTTAGGTCCTCTTATTGAACTTTCTATTTCTGGAGGAAGTATTGGCTTATAATTTTTTTTCACAGTATTAATAATTATAGTATTTTCACTATTAGGAACGAAAACTGCTGTAGATCCTTTTTTTATAAGATCCATTATTTCCTCAGAATCTGTTTTTAAAATAGTATCATCTACACATATATACTTTTCCATTAAAATTTCCGTAATATTTTCTTTACCTGTAAAATTTTCCTCTACATGAAGCATTAATGGTTTTAATATGTAATCACTTATTATATTTCTATCTATTAAATCTTTATCATAAACTAATGCTATTTTTATATTGTTTCCTTTACCTAAGTTTATTTTTTTTACATTAAATTTATCTGGAGCATTAAGTTTATCTAAAATAGGCTTTATTCTATCATCTAATTTATCTCTCATTTTTTATCCTTTCTATATATGATTTATATATACTTATTATATATTATGTGCAAATTCTTTAAATTTAATTATATTATTTATAAAACACCTCTTCTTTTAAAGTATGCTCAGATAGATTTCTATAAAAAAACACTATGAAAATTAAATTTTCATAGTGTTTTTTTACTTTATAAATTATAATGAACTTAATATAAAGTAACACATTATACCTAAAATTATAAATCTTTTAATATATTTTTAACATGTTATTTCATTATATAGCTTGTTTACCTAGAAAATATAAGGAATTATTATTCAACCAATATTTATCTGTACCTTCTATTTCACAAATTAAATTATCTTTAATATAAAATTCACATAGCATATTATTTAAATTATAAATATAAATATCTTCTATAAAATACATTCTATCTCCATATTCATTATAAACATATCCATTTTGTATAAATCCTCTATCTAACATAGCCTACCCCTCCATTTGAATAAAATTCCAAATCATATTTATATTATACCTCCTTTAATAGTTAATTGCAAATATTTGTAATTAATTATATGACTAATAATAGTATTATTAAAATTATCATAAAATAACAAAAACTCTTTTTAAACTATAAATTTTTTATGCATAGTTCAAAAGAGTTTTTAAAATATAAATTAATTTACATAATTATATCTATTCATAATATTATTAAATCTTTTTTCTTTCTAAAGTCTAAATAAAAATATGTGATTTATTATAAAATGTTATAACTATAGTTCCTATATATCTATCTGTTTTACCAACCTCTTTCAGCAAATTCTGTTTCTAGTTTATTAATTTCTAAACCTGACATTGCTTCTCCTAAATCCTCTGAGACCTTAGCTATTACATCTGGATTATTAAAATAAGTTGTTGCTTTAACTATAGCTTTTGCTCTTTTTTCTGGATTATCTGATTTAAATATTCCAGATCCCACAAATATTCCATCACATCCTAATTGCATCATTAAAGCAGCATCTGCTGGTGTTGCTATACCACCTGCTGCAAAATTTATTACTGGAAGTTTTCCATTTTCCGCTACATATTCTACTAAATTAAATGGTGCTCCCATTTCTTTAGATACTGTCATTAATTCTTCCTTTGGCATAAGTTTAAGTTTTCTTATATCAGAGCTTATAGTTCTCATATGTCTTACTGCTTCTACTACATTACCCGTACCAGCTTCTCCTTTAGTCCTTATCATAGAAGCACCTTCTCCTATTCTTCTTAAAGCCTCTCCCAAATTTCTTGCTCCACAAACAAAAGGAATTTTAAAATCTTTTTTATTTATATGAAATAAATCATCAGCTGGTGTTAAAACTTCGCTTTCATCTATATAATCTGCACCTATAGATTCTAAAATTTGAGCTTCTACAAAATGTCCTATTCTAACCTTTGCCATAACTGGTATTGAAACTGAATTTATTATTTCTTTTATCATTTTAGGATCAGATGTCCTAGCTACTCCCCCTTGTTTTCTAATATCTGATGGAACTCTTTCTAATGCCATAACAGCTACAGCTCCAGACTCTTCTGCTATTTTAGCTTGCTCAGGATTAACAACATCCATTATAACTCCACTCTTAAGTATTTGTGATAAATTGTTGTTTAAATCATATTTACTTTTCATAAATACCTCCCCCTTTTTTTCATTTCCAAATTAATACTATTATTCCATAAGAAACGTCACTCTTCAATTGCATCCATACATTTTGAAAATGATTTATCTTATTTACTGAAAATAAAATAATTTTTATTACTAATTTTTAAATTTCCCATCAAATTCATAGGAATCTTTTTAAGCCAAGTTATTATAGTTATACATTTCATGTTAATTATAAAATAAATAAGTTTTAAATTATTATTAACTAGTTTTATTTTTTATAAGGAAATATGAATTCTGGAGTATTCTTATCGATTGTTTTAAATTCATAACCTTCATTTTTATAATAATTAATTATATTTGGCAAAGCTTTGCAAGTATTTTTATTTAAATAATCACAATGCATAAGCAATATAATTTTAGATAGTGGCTTTTTTCCTTTAGTTCCTTCTTTATAAAATTTACTTACAGGTGCTTTAGGATTTATGCCATCTGTTAAAGCCATATTCCAATCATATATTTTAAAACCTTTATCTTCTAATTCCTTTTTAAAATCATTATTTAATCTTTTTACACTTCCTCCAGGGAATCTAATTATATTAGTTTTAATTCCTGTAACTTTATAGATTTCATCCTGACATTTTAACATTTCATCTATAAAAATTTTATTATTACTATATATTTTTTCATAGTCATGACTATAAGTGTGTAAACCTAGGCTATGTCCTTCTTTAACTATTCTTTTAAGAATGTCCTCTCTACCGTCAATATATTTTCCTACTATAAAAAAAGTAGCTTTTACATCATTCTCCTTTAAAACATCAAGTATACTTTCTGTAGTTTTATCACTAGGACCATCATCAAAAGTTAAATAAATTTCTTTTTTATCACCTACACTTTCTTTCTTATAAGCTTTAACTTTATAATTAAATGCAATAGTACCGCAAAAAACTAAAAATAAAAATAAATAAACAAGCTTTTTAAATTTAATATTCATTTAAACATATACCTCCTAAATTTTCAGTATGTTATATATTTAGGATTACTCTATATGTTATTATTAGTATTATTGCTTTAATTATTCTAGTCAAAAATTTTATTACAAAATAAAAAAATAATATTAATAATTTTTATATCAAAAAATAACAAAAGCTAAGAAACAAATAAAATTTACCTCTTAGCTTCTAAATTCTTTAGTAATTCCCCTTTAAATAACTAAAATTAAAATAATTTATTTTTTACTTTTAGCTATTTCGATATTAACTTTTCTTCTATTTAATTTTTTTCCTGAACATTTATTTATTATTTTCTCTGCTGTATTTGATGATATATCCATAAAAGTAAATTTATCTAATATATCTATATCTCCAATTTCATGCTTTTTAACAGAGGCTGTATCTTGTATAAATGTCAATAAGCTTTTTACATTTATGCTATCTTTTCTTCCTACACTCAAAAATAATCTTACTGGCACATCTGCCTCTAATTTATCATTTGTATATTCAAAGCTCATGTCTTTACTAAATAGCATCTCCATCAAAGCCGCTGATACTTCAGATAAATCAAAATTTTGTTCTAAAGTTTTTACCATTGGCATAAACTTTTCGTATTTATTTTCTCCTATTTTAGAAGTTATATCATTTAATAAATTATCATATTTTTTTTCTAATATATCCTCTAGGCTAGGTAATTCTTTTTTCTTAATTTTACTCTTAGTTATTTTTTCTATTTGTCTAATAGAAGATATTTCTCTAGGGGTAACTAAAGAATAAGCTGTTCCTTCTTTGTCAGCTCTTCCTGTTCTTCCTATTCTATGAACATAGGATTCCGCATCTTGAGGTATATCATAATTTATAACATGAGATATATTTTCTACATCTATTCCTCTTGCTGCTACATCTGTTGCAACTAAAAAATTTAATGTAGCTTTCTTAAACTTCTTCAAAGTATTTATTCTTTGATTTTGGCTCATGTCTCCATGCATACCTTCTACATTATATCCCTTTGATTGCATAGCTTCAACTAATTCATCAACACCTTTTTTAGTTCTACAAAATATTATAGCACTTTCAGGTTCCTCTAAATCTATTATTCTGCATAAAGCTTCTAGCTTATCTTTATTCTTTACTGCAAAATAGTTTTGTGCTATTTTATCTACTGTTAAAGATTTCTTTAAAATAGCTATATGCTCTACATCGTCTTTCATGTAGTTTAAAGCTAAATTTTTAATTGGTTCTGGCATAGTAGCTGAAAAAAGCATAGTTTGTTTTTCTTCAGGAGTACTTGCCATTATAGTTTCTATATCTTCTATAAATCCCATATTAAGCATTTCATCTGCTTCATCTAAAACTAGGAAATCTATACCTCCAAGTTTTAAAGTTCTTCTATTAATATGGTCTAAAATTCTTCCTGGAGTACCAACTACTATATCTACTCCATTTTTAATATCTTTTATTTGTCTTTCTATAGACTCTCCTCCATAAACAGGAAGTACTTTTGTTTTGCTATATTTAGATAATCTTTTTAACTCCTCTTTTATCTGAAGTGCTAATTCTCTTGTAGGTGTTAATATTAAAGCTTTTACGCCTCTTTTCTTATCCTTATCGCATAAACTACTTATCACAGGAGCTCCAAAAGCTAAAGTTTTACCTGTTCCTGTTTGTGCTTGAGCTATAACATCTGCTCCTTCTAATACTACTGGAATTGATTTTTCTTGTATTGCAGATGGAGTTTCAAATCCCATATGTTGTATAGCTTTTAGTACATCTTCGTTTAAATTTAAATTTTCAAAGTTTCTATTTTCCATATAATGTTCCTTTCTAGTTTTTAATTAAAAATGGCTGTTGACATATAATCAACAGCCATTAAAAAATCTTTTCTAATTATCTAAAAGATCTGTTGTTTCTAGATTGTTTTCTAGCTCTTCTACAATCTGGGCATCTTTGTGGTTCATTTTCGAATCCCTTTTCTTTGTAGAATTCTTGTTCTCCTTCTGTGAAAACAAATTCTTTTCCGCAATCTTTGCATGTAATATTCTTATCTGCCATTTGTATATCTCTCCTTTTTTAAGAAAATTTATTTTAATTTAATAAAGAAAAATCTATACTTCTTAAAAAAGAAGAACTTAGTTTTTATCTTATTAAATCACCTTCTATAGGATATCACAAATAAATTTTATATGCAATATATTTTAAAATTATTTATTTTAAAGCTGTTTTTTAAATATATTTTTTATGATATAATAAAAAATAATAACTATCCATTAGTATATGTTCATTTGTTTTAAATTATCTGTATTTTCACTTAATTATTTTTATTATTATATACCTATCCCTATAAATTTTCATGAATCACTTTATATTTCAGTCCTAATTGATTCTATTATGTTATGACAGTATTTATTTTAAAAACGTACATAACATAACTATATAATTTTATAGATTTTTAAGGAGGTTACATTATGAAAAAAACTAAGAACAATATAAGTAAAGTTATAGGCGCTACTGTGGCTATAGCAGGTTCCATATTTATAGTAAAAAAACTTAATAACAAATGTAAACAAAATAATTGCGAAGAAATAGAATCTAACAAAGCTTTTAAAAACAAAATTCACAATTTAAAAAGTGAAGGAAACAACCTAAAAAATAAAATGAAGGACAAAGGAAAGGATATTAAAGAAAACCTAAGGGATAAATCTGAAAAAATAGGTGAAAAACTAAATGTAACCAATGAAGATATAAATAATATATATGAAGGAAATGAAGATGAAAACAAAGAAACTTCTGATGAAAGTCTAGAAACTTCTGAAAACTCTTATGAAGGTTTGTATGATAATATTAAAAAATATGATTTTTATGAAAATATAAAAGAAAAAAATGAGAATAATTAAAATAAATAATTGTTTATTTTAAAATTTAATTATTAAAAAGCTATGTATTTGTAAACACAGCTCAAACATAGCTTTTTAATTTTTATATTCTCAATTAGGGTATTTAAGTAACTTTGTTTTTGCCCAACTCTACTTAACTCTTTTTATTTTTACATTTTAAATTTAGAAATTGAGTTTAATAATTTTTCGGAATTTGACATAGATTCTTCTGATTTACATTTTACATTGTTGCTTTGTTCCAATATATTATTTGTACTTTTAGCTATATTACTTGTGCCATCTGCCACTTCGTTGGCAGCTATAGTTACACTATTTATAGATTCTATAATATTTTTCATAGAAACTAATAGTTCTCTAGTAGTAGTGCTTATATCTTCAGATACCTCTTTATAGTATTCTGCATCACTGCTATACATTTCACCTATAGTAACTAAATTCTCATAGCCTTTTACTACTTTTCCATCTATAAATTTTAATATTTTATTAGAATTATTCGCTAAATTTTCCACTGCATTAACTACAATTTTCGTAATCTCTTGAATTTCACTAGCTGTATTATTGGATTGTTCTGCTAATTTTCTTATTTCTTCTGCAACTACTGAAAAACCTTTTCCTGCCTCCCCTGCTCTAGCAGCCTCAATGGCAGCATTTAAAGCCAAAAGATTAGTTTGTTCTGTTATTTTTAGTATAGCATCTGACAATATATTAATTTTTTCTACTGACTTTGATCTTTCTATAGCCTCACTTAATTCTTTTTCATTATTTTTATATAAATCAAAGGCTTCTTTTCTAGAATTTTCAGCATCTGTTTTTAATTTATTGGCTTTATTGCTTATCTCTTCAGATTTTATAAAAGTTTCTCCTATTTTATTAGCTATTAAATTTACAGACTTTTCTATTTCATTTGCTGTAGCATTTATCTCTTCCGCCGAAGCTGCAGTTTCCTCCATAGATGCAGATATTTCTTCTGTAGTTGATGTAACTTGTTCTACATTTGAAGATAGTTTATCTATAAGCACAAAAGCATCTTCATTGGATTTTATAGAATCCTTGGAATTAACCATTACTTCCTTTAATATACCTCTTATAGATATTTGCATATTTTCTAAATTATTAAACATGTCTCCCAATTCATCTTTTAATTTTAAATATTTAATATTTAATTTCTTATTAAAATCTCCTTCAGACATATTTTCAAGGTATTTATTAAAGGAATATATATTCTTAACTATGTTATTGCCTATAAAATTAAATAATATTATTCCTATGACTAGTATAATTAATATAATAAAAAGAATATAGCTTAATATTCTCCAAACTTCTTTTTTAATAGTTTCCTTCTCTACCCCCATAAACCACATACCTATAATTTTAGAATTGGAATCTTTTATAGGTTTATAATAGGTTAAAACTTCTTTTCCTGCTACATTTGCAGTTCCCTGAAATTCTTCACCTTTATCTAAAACTTTTTCTAATACTTCTTTTGAAGCCTTAGTTCCTATAGCTCTTTTCCCATCACTACTTATTACATTTGTAGCTATTCTAATATCTTTCATAAATATAGTTGCTAAACTTCCTGTTTGTTCTTTTATATTATCCACTATATAAAAATTATTATTTATTAATTCTTCTCCTTTATAAAGTTTGTCATCTTTTATATTCCAGTTACCAGGATATTTTGAATCTAAATAAGAGTATCCTAAATTAACATTATCTTTTATATTTTTTAAAAAACTTTTATTTGCCATATTATTAACCGTAGCATACACTGTTGAAAACATAATAACAGAAAATAAAAAAAGTATTATTGAGAAAGATAATATAAGTTTTTTTCTAAGTTTCATAACCCACCTCCTAAATATTATATAAATTATAAAAAACAATATATATATAATATCGAATTTAATAAAATATTTTTGATATACAGTTTCTAATTACCATAATATAACACTACTGAAATTTTTCAAAAAAAAACATTATGAAATTATATTTAAATTAATTTCATAATGTTTTTTATTTGAATAGTTTAAAAATTAAGAGTCTAATTTATTTTAAACAACAATTACTGGAACTTCTGAACTTTTAACTACTTTAGTAGTTACAGAGCCTTTTATTTTTTCTAAACCTCTTTTATTAGATTTAGCCATAACTATCATATCGAAATTGTCTTTTTCTGCCTTTTCTACTATTTTGTCTGCTGGTACTCCAAAACAAGAATACATATTATATTCATATCCAAGATTTTTAATCTTTTCTTTAGCTTCTTTCATAACTTTTTCACTTTTATTTTTAAGTTTTTTTATTTGTTGTTGAATTAAGAATATATTATTTACTTGTATTTCTTTAACATTTATTAAAGTAACTTCCACCTGTTTTTCATTAAACATATCCTTTAGTAAATTTAAAGAATAATTACTTCTTTCAGATGAATCCACTGGAACTAAAACTTTTAATTTTTCCATACTAACACACCTCTTTATCTATAATAATAAAATAATTTAGATGAAAGCTATTTGTTATATTATTAACAATATCCTTGTTATTATATTAACATACTTTAGAAGTTTTTTCAATGTATTATCTAAAGAATATTATTTTTAATATATTATTTAAAGTAATTTATAATAAAAAAATAGGCGCAATGTTATCTTTCCATTGATTCAATGTATATCAATGATCTCTCCCTATAAAAAAACTTTATTTAGTGCTATAATATTATATAATTATTTTATATAATATTTAAATAATTTGTTATTCAATTTTTATAATTTATTGTCTGGATTTTATATTAAATTATCAAACATCTATAATGTCATCAATAAATTATGTTATATTTTTATTTATTCCCTATTTAAAAATTTTAATACTTATCATAAAAACAATTCTTAAACAACAAGATAGCTAAATTTTATCCTTTGTTATATTTAAACTATTTTATTAATATATTTTATTGACATAGTTTTTGAGATATATTAAAATTTCAATATACCCCATATGGGTATATTATTAAAATCTTATGAGGTGATTAAATGAAATCCTATTTTCTAAACTTTTCTAAAAGATATAGTTATATTATTCTTATATTTTTTATAATAGCAGGTATGTTTAATGCTAAAGTAGCTTTAACAGCTATTTTTTGTATGATAGCACCTATTTTCTTAGCATTTTTAGGTAAAGGGCGGTTTTGGTGTGGAAATATATGTCCAAGAGGTAGTTTTTTTGACAATGTTCTAATTAATTTTAGTAGAAAAAATAAAATTCCTAACTTTCTTAAATCTAAATTTTTCAGAATATCTGTTATTGCATTTATGTTTTACATGTTTGGAAATGGAATATATAAAAATTGGGGAAACACTACGGGTATAGGTTTGATTTTTTATAGAATGATTGTAATTACAACTTTTATAGGTATTATATTAAGCTTCTTATATAATAATAGAACTTGGTGCAATTTTTGTCCTATGGGAACTATTGCTTCTATAATATCTTTCTTTAAAAAAGATAGGAAAAAATTAATTGTATCTTCAAATTGTGTTTATTGTAAACTATGCAAAACAGCTTGTCCTATGGGGATAGTACCTTATGAGTATAAAGGAAATCCAATTGAGCATCCAGATTGTATCCAATGTGGAAAGTGCATAAAGAGTTGCCCTAAAAATGCTATAAGTTAATATATTTAAATATATTATATATGCCTATAAGTATAAAATTTAATAACCCTATGTTTATTATATAATTAATAAGCAATAATTATACCCCTCATAGGTATAATTATTGTTTATGTACTTTTTCTAAGTCTTCTATGTATTTTTCTTCCATCTTTATAATATCTGTTAATATTTCGTACTCATAACTATCTCCATCTCCATTTTTTTGTATCATTCTCCCTCTTATATCTATAAATAGTGCTCTTATATCTTTATTCATATTTAATACACATTCTATAAATTCCTTCACGTTTTTATCTTTATAACAATTTGTTGAGATTTTGCCATTAAATTCGGCAATTAAAGAAGATATCTTATCATAAATATATATATCTATTTCTTTTATTCTTTCTTTGTTTAACTTCATTTTTAATGAATTAAAATAATCTATCTTTTCTTTTTCGTATTTCATAAATATTTTAGAAAATATTTTAAAAGAACCAGTGCTATCATATTTTTTATTTACATTAATGTATATTTCAATAACTTTATTCTCTATGTCTATAACTCTATTTATTAAATCCACAATATCATATGCCATATATTACCTCCTAAATAAAATGACACAATAGTAATTATATGATTGTGTTAAGTTATTTTTATTATAATAATTTTAAAACTAATAAATATTTTATTTTTTATATTTACTTTAGATTTAAGTATTTTTAAAAGATACTTAAATCTAATTGTTTTGAAAGTTCTTCTAATATCTTAATCCCAGCTATGCTATTGCCTTTTTCATCTAAAGCTGTACCTAAAATGCCTATACCCATTCTTCTTGGAGCACAAGCAAGTATCCCACCACCAACGCCACTTTTGGCAGGTATTCCAATATGCACAGCAAAGTTTCCTGATGCGTCATACATTCCACAGGTTACCATTATGGTTTTTACAATTCTAGCTACATATCTTGGAACTATCCTATCTCCAGTATACGGAGATACTCCATCATTAGCCAGCATCACTCCTATTCTGGCTAAATCTTTGCAAGTAATTTCTATGGAGCATTGTTTAAAATATACATCTAAAATTTCTTCTACATCTCCCTCAAGAGCTCCTGTACTTTTCATAAAATAAGCAAGTGCTCTATTTCTATGCCCTGTTTCTTTTTCAGATTCATACACATTTAAACTTATATCAATATTATTATTACCACTTATTTTTCTAGTAAATTTCAAAATTCTTTCAAACTTTTCATCAGAATCTTTTCCATCTACCATAGAAGCTACAACTATAGCACCAGCATTTATCATTGGATTTATAGGTTTTTGAGATTTTTTTACTTCTAAATTCACTATAGAATTAAAAGCAGTTTCTGTAGGTTCCATTCCTACCCTTGAAAATACATACTCCTCTCCGTTATCTATTATAGCCAACATTAAAGTGACTATTTTTGATATACTTTGAATTGTAAATTTAACCTCAGCGTCTCCTTCCCAATATTCCTCTCCTCCTAAAGTACATACAGAAATGCCTAATAAGTTTTTATTCATTTTAGAAAGTTCAGGAATATATGAAGCTACCATACCTTCATCTATCCACTTTCTATTGTTTTCTATAATAGTTTTAAGTAGTCTATTCATATATGCGTCTCCCTGTCTTTTACGATAATATACTATATATTAATTATACATCCTTTGTATAATATTTTTAAGTCAACTTTTGTTATGCACTAAAAACTTTCAATAATATTTCTATAATATACTTCTAGATGATGTATCAAAATACCTTTAGCTTTATTTTGATACATCCTCTTTTATATAAAAATAATTTTTAATATTAAACTTTATAAAATAAGATTATTCTTGCTTAATATAAAAAGTTCATAAATTTTTATATTATATAAATAGAAGATACCCCATGAAATATATTTTTTAAAAATATAATCTAAAAGGTATCTTCCCATGAAATATTTTTACTTTATAATAATATTTATCTTTAAAATTTAAATTCAAAATATTATCATTTTACATGCATTAATTGTACTCTCTATTACTACAAATAAAATAGTTTTTATAAATATTGTTATTTTTCTATAAATATCTTACTATCCTAATATATAAACTTTTACTGTTCTTCTTCCCCAGCTATTACATTCAGCCTCTGAGTTCATGAATAAATCTATTCTATTACCCTTAATATCACCACCAGTATCATGAGCAATGGCATACCCATAACCTTCTACATACACTCTAGCTCCCCAAGGTATAACTCTAGGATCTACAGCTATGGTACTATATCCATTAGGATTTCTATTAGGCTTATCTCCTGAAGCAGTGCTACTATCTCCGGCATAAGCAGTTGCTTCAACTACAACTACCTCTGAATATGAACCAAAATTTGAGTCACCACGAGATAATGTTCCTCCATTTGAACTGCTATCTTTAGCTGATGCTATTTCTTTAGCTTTCTTACTATTCTCTTCAGCTTCTTTAGCTTTTGCAGCTTCACTAGCTACTATTTGATTTTCTTTTTCTGTTATCTTACTAAGAGTTCTTTTCTCTTCTGCTATGCTATTATTCATTCTGGATAAAGTAAGCTCATTATCTTTCTTTAATGCAGTTAATTTATCTTTTTCCTTATCTAAGTTTTCCTTTTCTTTTGCTATAGCTTCTTTTTCTCCCTTTAATTTAACAACAACATCTTTATCAAATTTCATTATTTTTGAAACTGTATCTATCCTTGACATAAAATCACTTAAACTTTCAGAAGCTAAAATTGTATCTAAATAGCTACTTCCACCACTTATATACATAGCTCTTACTCTTTTGCCAAATAATTCTTCTTTCTCTCTTACATTGTTTTTTATCTTGTCCAATTTGTTTTCTGTCTCTTTAACATCATTATTAATTTTATTCATACGTTGCTTATTATTATCAATTTCATTTATTATATTATCAATTTCTTTATCCATTTTATTAACTCTTTGTTCTATTTCTTTCTTTTGGTCTCTAGTTTCACTTAACTCACCTGACTCTTTAGCGGTTGGTGCAGCTAAACTGTTACTACCTGTACCCAAAATTAAAGTTAACACTATAATAAAAGATAAAACTTTTTTATTCAATTTATCACTCTCCCATAAATTATATAAAAATATAAAGCTCATCATATCAGTATATACTTTATAATTCTAATACTTCCTATTTTATAATATAGATGTAAGATTTGTAAAGTCATTAAACCTCTATAATTAAATAAAAACCCAGATTAAACTAAGTTTCACTTATTATTTATTAAAATTATGTTTAAATTATACCATATAACACAAAAATTAAAACATTTAATAGTTATATATATGTATTCACTAAATAAAATAGGGTGAATAATATTTATTCAAAATACTATTATTCACCCTATTTAATGCTCAATTTAAATATATTTAATACTTAAACTTAGATATACTTACCTGCATATCTTCTGCTAATTTAGCCAAAGATTCACTTGCATTAGCCAATTCTGAAATAGAAGCAGTTTGTTCTTCTACTGCCGCTACTGTTTCCTCTGTTCCTGCAGCATTTTCCTGGGAAATATCAGATAAATTATCAATTACTGTAATGATTTCATTCTTCTTATTTTGCATATCCTCTCCTGACTCATTTAAAACTTTTACTACTTTCTGCATTTCATCAATAGCTCCAGAAATCCCTTCAAATTTTTCATTTGTATTTTCTACACTCTTAGTTTGTTCTTGTGTATTGTTACTTACTACTTCCATACTTTGGACTGCCCTTTCTGTCTGAATCGCTAATTCATTAATTACCAAAGAAATTTCATCAGTAAAAGCATCAGATTGTTCTGCTAATTTCCTTATTTCATCTGCCACTACTGCAAATCCTTTACCTGATTCTCCTGCCCTTGCTGCTTCAATAGCGGCATTTAAAGCTAAGAGATTAGTTTGAGATGCAATACTTTTTATCATTTCACTAGCATTTTCAATCTTTTCTGCGCTTTTATTACTATCCATAATTACTTTATATACTTCTTTTGATATTTTCTCACTATCCATAGTTTTTTCTACTAATTCTTTTAAAGTAGTTACTCCTTGATTTTTTAAAATGTCTACTTTTCCTATAGCCTTATTTAAATTAGCCATCATCTCTTGGTTTTTAGCAATTGATTCTCCAAGACCATTAATACTCATAGCACCACTTTCTGTTTGTCTTGCTTGATCCTCTGCTGAATTAGCCATTTCCTCTATAGTTTTAGTAATCTCATTTGCTGCTTCTGCAGTTTGTTGACTAGTAGATGTAAGTTCTTCTGATGAAGCAGCTACTTGCTCTGCACTTTCTAAAGTTTTTTTAGCAAAATCTTTTAAATTTACAGAAACATTTTCAAAAGCCTTTGCTAATAATCCTATTTCATCTTTTCTTTTCACTAAATCCTCTGATATATCTTCTGTAAAATCTAAGTCTGCCATTTTATCTCCATATTTTTCAAGCTTTTTAATAGGTTTTACTATAGCTTTTCCTATTAAAAAAATTAATACAGCAATAATAATTGCTCCTAATACATAGGATATAATAAGAAGTTTTCTCACCACAGAAGTCTCTTCAGTGAATTCTCCTTGATCTACTACAGCTGCTACAGACCATCCATTAGCTTCTATAGGGTAATATCCTACATATTTATCTGTACCATTATAAGAATATACTCCTGTGCCTTGTTTTTGCGCAACCATACTCCTTCCAATTTCACCCATGCCACCTTTTTCTTTTGTCATATTATTTTTTAAGATCATCTCTTTTACAGGATGATAAACTAACTCACCTTTTTTGCTTATTAAAAATGCAAATCCACTTTCACCTATTTTATATTTTTTCATAATATTAGGTAATTCATCTAGGAGTACATCAATAGCTACTACTCCTAAACTAGTTCCATTTTCATCATATACTACTTGTACAACACTAATTACCATCTTTCCTGTTACAGAATCTACATAAGGTTCCGTATAAAGTACTTCTCCTTGCTTTAATTTTAGCGCTTCCTTATACCAAGGTTTTTCATTAATAACCCAGCTGGTTTGAGAATCCCATTGATCTTGTGTAACTAAATAACTGGCATCCTGTAACCCAATCCATACCAAAGCAAGATTTTTATCTGTTTTTTTTATTTCTTGTAAAGATTTTATTACATCATTATAATCTGGATAATTTCTAACTTTATCTCTAGTTTTTACGCCTTTCATTAATTTTATAATATCTTGATTTGTGGCCATTTGCCTTACTAAAATTTCACTTTTCTTAAAGAATTCATTATTTTGATTTGCAGCTGCCTTAGCTTCTGTCAAAAGATGTTCGTAATTCATTTTAGTTACAATATCTTTAGTCTTAAGTTCTAAAAAAATACCAGAAACTAAAAATACAACAAATACTGTTGTAAGAATATAAAACATCATCTTAGCAAAAATACTTTTTTGGACAATATTTTTAATATTCATTTATTTTCCCCCCTTAAAATGTAAAAATGCTCCTCTCATTTTAAACTATATTTTTATCCAACTTTTTCTGTTATTCTCATTATATATCAGAAAATTAAAAATTTAAATATTTTTTTAAATTTTCCGTCCATTTTTGGCATAAAATTAACAATTAATTGTTTTAAAACAAATTTCAAACTTATTTTTTTATATAAATCACCAATTAAATTATATAAATCATTAAATTATTATATTAATCTTTTAAAATAAATTCTTTGGAGGATATATTTTTTAATATTTCCATATAAAATATAGGTTAACTTGGATTACTATATTAATTTATAAATTTTGAAATATAACAATTACATCCAAAAAAAATTATAAATTTTTATAAAATACATAAAGGCTATAAAATTAAGTTATCATTCTTAATTTCATAGCTCTTGCATTTTAAAACAATATTATAATCTTCATTTTTTACCAAACCTTATATCTACTAAAATATAGATGTGAATTTATATTTCTCTATTTATTTTTTCATCATATAAACAGAAATTATATAAAAAATGTATATATGTGCTGGATAAAATACATAAAATAGATATTTCATGCCCTTTCCCTTTTTCCCATTATATAAATAGAATAAAGGTGCTGCAAAAATCATCATCCATTGATAATTTTTAAATAAAAGTCCTTGTATAGAGATATTTCCTCCTATTAACATAATAAGAATACTCAAAATTGAATATATTATAATAAACACTTTCTTTTTATCTCTAAATAAATACATTATTATTCCAAGCAATATAAAAACAGGTCCACCTTCTACCAATAGAGGTGTAGGAATTATAAAAAAAGCATAAATCATACCTGGTACTTCAATATTCATAAGAATTATAGCCCCTATAGCTATAGGCAATATAAATAATACTATTCCTTTAAAAATTCTTAAAGTATTTTTTTCTTTCATCGCTTTTCTTAAATATTCTATAATAGATAAGTATATAACAATTATAAAAAGTGTAGCAAATATATTATTCATTAATCCAAAAGAATCTGTTCTTTGGAAATATCTTGGTATGAAAAAATTTCCTAAACTCATTAATACTGATCCTATATAAAGCCTTGCAGCATATTTCTTTCTATTTCTTGTATGAGCAAATCCCTCAACTGTCATAAATATAAATATTGGTGCTACTATTCTTCCTACCCAATTAAATGCTACAGGTATATTATTTGTAAATCCAAACATTTCGTGAATATGATCAAATATCATCAAAATTAATCCTATTATTTTTAGCTGAAATCCTGTAAATCCTTTTTCTTTCATGTTCATCCTCCTAAATTATTAATATAAAGCAATTATATTAATATAACCTTAACTCATTATCACTTGTACCTTAAATAAACCTTAAAAAGTTTATCTTATTACTAATATTTTTACTATACTTATAAAATCAGCTATCATAAAGAGATTTCTAAGCTTTAGAGGGAGTTTTTGTTCTCTCTAAAGCTTAAAATCCTTATCCATGAACCTAGCCACTCTTTACTTCCACTTTGAAAAAGATGGAAGTATTAGAGGGTAATTATATAAAAATAGTCTACTAAAATATTAAGATATATTTCAGTAGACTATCTTTATACCTTTATTTTTAATCAAGATCATCAAAATCAAAAGCTGCTGCTTTTGTATAATTTGTAACCTTTGCTTCAAAAAAATCAGTTTTTGTACTATTTAATTTTGAAAAACTATCAATCCATTCCATAGGATGTTTATTAATTTCTGGATATAATGGTTTTAATCCTATAGCTGTTAATCTTAGATTAGAAAGATATTTAATGTATCTATCTATCAATTCATCATTAAGACCTAATATCTCATTATTGGTAACATATTGTCCCCATTGTATTTCATGTTCTACACCCATTTTCATCATTTGTCTAAATTCTTCTTCTAATTCTTTTGTAAAGATATTTTCATTCTCTTTTTTTAGTTCCTTAATAATATTTTGAAAAAGAACAAGATGTGTAACTTCATCCCTATTTATATATTTAAATATTGTACTAGTGGCAGTCATTTTTCCCTGCCTAGCTAAAGTATAGAAAAAACTAAAACCAGAATAAAAATATATACCCTCTAATATATAATTTGCCATAATTACTCTTAAAAAATTATGCATTTTAGGTTCTTCATTAAATTGTTCATAAATACCTGCTATAAATTTATTTCTTGTAAGAAGATGTTCATCCTCTCTCCATTGATCATATATTTTATCTCTAGTAATTGGATTAGTCACTGTATCAAGTATATATGAATAACTTTGAGCATGTATCTCTTCTTGAAATGTTTGAATATTTAAAAGAGAAGAAACTTCTGCTGCAGTAATATACCTTGATAGATTAGGAAGATTTTCACTTTGTATAGAATCAAGAAAATTCAACAATGAAATAATCTTATCAAAAGCATTTCTTTCTCCATCTGTTAGATATGGAAATTGTTTAACATCTTCATTTAGTGATATTTCCTCCGGTATCCAAAAGTTATTTAGCATTGTTCTATAAAAATCTCTAGCCCAACTATATTTTATTCTGTTCCATTCTCTTAAATTTGTGGTATTACCATTTATCATTGATTCCGTTCCCCGTTGACCATTTTCATTAAATATCATTTTCTTAAGCATTATTTTTAATTCCCCTTCCTTGCCATTTTAATTGAATATTACCAATTGTTAAGTGCAAATTCAAAATATTGTCAACCCAGCATTGTCAATTAATTATTTATTATTAAGCATTGCTAATTGTAAATTAATCATTAATCATTGTAATTTGGTCATCATTAATTATAAATTTCAAGCCTTGTAAATTGAGCATTAAGCCTTGATAATTGTAAACTGATTATTAATCATTGTAATTTGCTTATGAGCAACTTGTACATTCATCCATTTCTAATGATTTATTTCTTACATAATATATAGTTTTAATTCCTTGTTTCCATGATTCTATATACATATTAAGAATTTCTTTAGCCTTAATCTCTGGAGTTATATACAAATTAAAAGATTGAGCCTGATCTATATGCTTTTGTCTTACAGCACAAGCTTTAATGCTCCATTGCTGATCTATAGTATGGGCTTCTTTATAATACCAAAAATTTTCTTCGTTCAAATCTGGCGCCGTTTTTGGTGTAAAACTTCCTTTCTTTTCTTCCATAAAGAATCTTTTAAATACAGGATCTATTCCTGCAGTAGTATTAGCTATATTAGAGGTGCTACCTGTAGGAGCAATAGCTGTAATATAACCATTTCTTATACCGTATTTTTTAATATCATTTTTAAGTTGATTCCATCTTTCAGAATTATAACCTCTTCTTTCAAAATATTTTCCTGTATCCCATTCTGAACATTTAAAAGCAGGATAACTGCCCTTCTCCTTAGCTAATTCCATAGAAGCTTTTATAGCCGTATATGCTATCTCTTCATAAATTTCATCTGCTATTTTAATATGTTCATCACTTTCCCATCTTATCTTATTATTTGCAAGGAAATTATGATATCCACTTGTACCTAATCCAATAGCTCTATATTTATCACTAGTAATTCTAGATTCCTTAACTGGAAGTTTATTTAAAGTTATAACATTGTCTAACATTCTTATTTGAAGAGGAATACATTTGCTAAATTCATCCTTCTTTACTTTACTAAGATTCATAGAATTTAGATTACAGGTTACCATATCTCCAGATTTTATTTTTTGAACAACTGTAGGGAATCCATCTTCATCAATTATATCTTCTTCTATAAGTTCACTTTCGCTCATATTTTGAGCTATCTCATGACAAAGATTTGATGCATATATCATACCTTTATGCTTATTAGGATTAGCTTCATTTACAGTATCTCTAAAGAAAATAAAAGGAGTTCCTGTTTCTACTGCACTTTTCATTAATTTTTTCATTATATCAAGTGCTGGTACTGTATCTTTTAGAATACTATTATTTTCTTCACATTCTAAATATCTTTTAGTAAATTCTTTATGATTTTCATCATCAAAATAATCTTCTAAACTATAACCCATTATCTTTTTCACCATATAAGGATCAAATAAAGACCAACTTTCTCTCTTTTCTAATCTTTCCATAAATAAATTTGGAATACTTACAGCAGGGAAAACATCATGAGCCTTTCTTCTATCGTCTCCATTGTTGGTTCTAATATCTAAAAAATCAAATATATCCTTATGCCATATATCTAAAGTTATAGATGCTCCACCTTTTCTCTTTCCAAGCTGATCTACAGCCACAGCTGTATCATTATAAAGTCTTATCCAAGGTACAACTCCACCTGATGCATTTTTATGTCCTCTTATTTCGCTATTTAAAGCCCTTATTTTGCCCATATAAATACCTAATGCTCCACCATGTTTTGAAACTTGTGCAAACTTTTGATTAACATCATAAATTGACCATAAGTTATCACCTACAGTAGATATAAAGCAACTACTTAATTGATAAAAAGGGGTACCTGCATTTCCTAAAGTAGGAGTAGCCACTGTGACTTTTAATTCACTTAAAACATCATAGAATTTTTTCGCATAAAAAACTCTGTTATCTCCTTCAGGTATAGCTAAATGCATAGCTATAGTCATAAAACGTTCTTGTGGAAGCTCTAATATTTCTCCATTATGTCCTTTAATTAAATATCTATCATTTAATAATTTTAAACCTTCATAATTAAATAGTTCATCTCTTTCTGATACTATGTAATTTGCTAATTCCTTAATCTCTCCATCAGAATAATTCTTAATTAAATATTCTCCATAAAGTTTTATTTCTACTAGCTTTTTTACTAACTCATAATAATTGCCATATCCAAAATTATTATAATTTCTGCTAATTTTAGCTTCTTTGTATAAATCAAAACATAAAAGTCTTGCAGCAACATATTGCCAGTTAGCATTAGTTTTCTTTATATTATTTCCTTGATTGTCTTTACTGATTTGAATAACTTTTTCAATAGCAGTTTGTATTAATATCTTTTGAATTTCTTTAGTAGTCATACCATCTCTAAACTGTATTCTAGAATCTAATTCTAATTCAAGAGGATCACACCCCTCTATACCTTCACAGGCTAGCCTAACCATTTTTTTTGTTTTCTCTACTTGTAGTAATTCGTATTGTCCATTTCTCTTTTTTATTTTAATATTCATATTCCAACCTTACTTTCCGAAAAATTTACTTTACTAATAAAATTTATTATAAAATAATAATTTTTAAGTAAATTATATAGGGTATTATACTTAAAATCAATCTCATAAAAATATAGTTTAATAAAATAAACTCTATATATTGTATAAACATCTTATTTTTTCACTACATATTGTATATTTTTATCATTATAGAGTTTTTCATAAATCATGGGTTTTATAAGCTTTTATTTTAAACTGTTATAAAAAAACATCCTTGCAGTAAATATATATGCTGCAAGGATGCCTTTTAATTATAAAAGTTATTAGGCTAGTAACTTTTGATATCTTTAAATTAATATGAATATATTTTTTATTAAATCTATAAAAATCTATTTTTTTCTTAATAATAGCTATCCTTTCATTTTTTTATTGTTTATTCTCTCAATGTATTCTTGCTTCGAAAAAATACATCCACAATAATTTTGGCGATATAAATTATATTCTTTTGATAAATCTACAGAACATTTATATCCGTTATTTTTCTTAAAATCAGAATTAAGAAATTTAATATTATATTTTTTTTCTAAATTTAATCCTATTTCATTTATTTTTTCTGCATTTTTTAAAGGACTTATTGTTAAAGTAGTAGTAAAGTAATCAAATCCTTTTAACTTACCATATTCAGCAGCTTTATTTAATCTTAATTCAAAGCAATTATAACACCTTTCACTACCTTCTCCCATTTTTTCATATCCTTTAACTGCATCATAAAACAGGTGACTTTCATGTTCAGTTCCTATAACTTTATAGTTAAGTTCCATTTCTTTTATAAGTCTAATTTGTTCTTCTAATCTTTTTATATACTCTTCTTCTGGATAAATATTAGGATTAAAGAAAAAAACTTCTATATAAAAATACTGAGACAAAAATTTAAGAACATAGGAACTACATGGAGCACAACAGCTATGTAATAACAACTTTGGTTTTTTATTATCTTTAAGTATTTTATTTATTTCATCTAACATTATTTTATGATAATTATTTTTCATATTTTTTCGCTACCTTTCATTAATATTCTATATATTATAATTAAATAAACTAAAAAACTTATGTACTTATTTTATACCATCATTTCCAAATCTAATAATACCATATAGCTTTGTTTTTCTAAATACAGTTATTTCTATATATTTGTACTTTTATTAATGGCTAACTAATATTCTTATAAAAATAGTTAACTTGTATATAATCTATACATCTAAAATTAAGAAGTTATTTTTTAAAGAAACTAACTTCATTAGTCGATATATAATTTATTAATTAAATAATTTAAATAATAAAATTTTATATTTGTATCAAAAATTTTAAAACATTATTTAAATATATCTATAATATAGATCATTTTATAAAAAATATTTAAAAGTTAAATAAAATTATTCTATATTATCTAAAATAAATATAAAGGGGACTTTAATGATGAAGGAATTTAAAAAAATCAAGTGGGAATTTAATGATGAATGTTGTAAAAATTCTAAAATTTTTATAGAAATCCTTTCAAATATTTCATCTAAACTTGTAAATATTAATTTACATAAAGAATATTTAATAGAGGAATGCTTAGAAGAAGTAGGTAATAAAACTAATTCTTCTAGAGCTTATATATTCTTATTTAGAAATAATTTACAATATATGGATAATACTTATGAATGGTGTGCTAAAGGAATTAGTTCTGAAAAAAATAATCTTCAAAATTTAAAAACTTCTTTGTTTCCTTGGTGGATAAATGAATTAAAAAATAATAAACTTATTATTATTGAAGATGTAGAAAAGATGACTGCAGAATTAGAAAAAGAACTTCTTTTAGAACAGGGTATAAAATCTCTTATTGCTTTGCCAATATGTTATAAAGATAATTTAGTAGGTTATTTAGGATTAGATAATAATTTTGATAATAAAACTTGGAATAAAAATAATCAATTTTCTCTAAAATTAATTTCAGAAATGCTTGCTGGAGCTTTAGCAAGATTGGATCATGAAAAAGAACTTGAGTATGCTGCTAAAGAACTAATAAAAAACAAAAAAAATATTCATAGTTTAAAAGCTCAACTTACTCAACATGAAGAGATGCTAAAACTTAGCCAAAGCAAGAAACTGTCAAGACCAATAGGATTAAGTAAAGAAGATTTTAATGAAATAGTAAATTATGTACTAGATATATTAAGCTTTGATATGATGATTTTTGATAAAGTTGATTTAAAACTTTCACAAAATTTACCTCTTATATTATGCAATAAAATAGAAATTAGTCAAGTTATTATGAATATACTTAAAAATTCCATCTATGAAATGAATAAAAAATCTGAATTTTTAGGTGCAAATATAAAAAACAATATTTTAAAAATAGAAACATATAATAAAGATGATTTATTGATTTGTGAAATCTCAGATAATGGAATGGGGTTTTCTGATGAAATTGCATCAAAGCTATTTGAACCTTTCTTTACAACTAAACCATTAGGACTAGGAAGCGGATTAGGATTATCTTTAGCTTATGATATTATTACACATAAACACAATGGTCAAATAATTGCTAATAAAAGTGAATGGAAAGGTGCTAAGTTTACTATAAAGTTATGCTACAAATAACAATTGTATCTTTTTATTATAATTATAAACATTAAATTACATAAGTTAATCTATATATTTAATATATAAAGTGCTATCTCAAAACATATTTTTGAGATAGCATTTTTCGTATTTTATTTTCAAAAATTTTTAATCTAATCCTTTTTTTATATATTTATGAAAAATTAAAATGTTTATTTTACTTAATTTTAAACCATAATATTATAGACTAAATTATAAAATAATTCTAATAAAATGCTTTATAATACTAAACAAAGGAGATAAAAATTATGGAATTTTTTCAAAGAAATAAAACTAAAAAAATTATAGCTATCTTTACTATAGTAATAATTTTATCTTTTTCTTTTATGGAACTATTTCAATGGAAAAATGTTTTAGTTTATAAATCTAATGATATTGATGATACTATTGATAAAACTGAAATAACTAATTTAATAAATGATATTTTTTTAAATAGAAATAAAGCATTATTAAAAGGTGATTTAAAATTTATTAAATCTATTTATGATACTAATACCAAATATGGTGTATGGGCCTACGAACATGAGGAAAAAAAGATAAAGTATCTTCATAATTGGGAAGAAAAGCAAGGAGTTAAATTTATTGATATAAAGCCCAATGTTGTAATTAAAAATATCAAAAAACAAAAAGATAATTACTCAATTAATTTAATATGCTCTGCTGAATATAAATATGTATATGAAGATGACCTAAAAAAAGTTAATACATCTATTATAGGTACTAATCATTTAGTGAAGATAGCTAACAAAAATAACAAATGGGTAATTACAAAAGAATGGTATAAAGATCCTTTTGCTGACTCTCTTAATATAAATAATTTAAAAGCAGATGATATAAGAGAACATATAGTAACCAGCAGTTTTAGAGATTTTTCTAGCTTAAATGATAGAAGATTAAAAGCCATAGAATATGCAGACAAATATTGCGGAGCTGCTAGTACAGAAGAACATGGCTATAAATATAATAAAAATTATAGAGATTACAATCCTAAAGGTGGAGATTGTGCAAATTTTGCATCTCAAATTTTATTTGAGGGAGGAAAATTCAAAAAAAACTCTGCTTGGAACTATGATTCTAAAGGAGCTACTAGAGCTTGGGTAAATGCTGATGGATTTAAAGATTACATGATTTATAGTGGTAGAGCCTCTGTAATTGCTCATGGAGATTATGAAAAAGTATATAAAGCTTCTTACAATCTTTTACCTGGAGATTTTGTAGCCTATGAAAAAAAAGGAGATATAACTCATATCTCTGTAGTAACTGGAGCAGACTCTAAGGGATATTCTTTAGTAAGCTGCCATAATACTGACAGAAACAAAGTACCTTGGGATCTTGGATGGAGCAACAAAGGAATAAAATTTTGGTTAGTTAGAGTACATTTTTAAAAAGGGGTGATTTTCTATTAAAAAATTATTTAAAAAAATCATTGCTTTTAATATATTATTTTTTATTTTTTGTAGCAATACTTTTATAGTAAAAGCTTCTAATATTAACAATAATAAAGGAAATGAAAATTTATATAACATAACTATGAAACAAGATATATTATGTTTAATGATGGCCTACGGTGATCATATAGAAAATATTAAGTGTGAAAATGATAAAACTTATATAATAATGAAATCAGGTAAAAAAATTCTTTATGATGATAAAAAAGAAAAGAGTTTTGAAGAAAAAATATATAATTCAGATATACAAGATATGTTGGAACAAATTTATCCTTTAGAAATTACTGGAAAATTAATGGATAAAGATTTTGATCCTGGTAGATTTAGAGCATATTCCTTATTAGAAGATATTTATGGAAATAGCTCTAATGAAATTCAAAAAAATCTAAAGACTATTCATACTCCTTATGGAACAGTACAATTTAATAATAAAGCTAAAGGAGCAGATAGTTTAAAAGCCGTTTTAGATGAGCTTCATGGAAAACATAATAATAAAATAAATTCTCATGTAAGTCCTCTTAATGGTACATTTAATTATAGGCACATTGCAGGCACAAATCTTTTGAGTCCTCATGCTTTTGGCATTGCCATTGACTTAGTAAGGGATAATAGAGATTATTGGAAATGGGCTACTGAAAAACAAGGAGAAGAAAGAATATCATCCTACCCAAAAGAAATTGTAGAAACCTTTGAAAAAAACAATTTTGTATGGGGTGGAAAATGGAACCATTTTGATACACTGCATTTTGAATATAGACCTGAAATTATAATGAAAGCTAAATATTTTGGTGATAACAATAAAACAAAAGAGCATTGGTATAAAGGTGCTCCTCTAGAAGATAAACAAGTTAAAACTTATATAGACAAAATTGATAAAGTCTTAAAGTAACAATCCTGATGACTTAAAATAACAATTCTTATTCCTTAAAAATTTAAATAAATTTATAAAAAGCAATCTTTTCCTGCCTATATAAGATTGCTTTTTAAATTTATAATTAACATCTTATAAAATATCTAAATTTTTATTTAATACTTAAAAATCTTAATACTTCATTTTTCTAAATATAATATTCTTATATTTTAATACTCTGTTTATTTATATATAAAATTTTCAAATTTAAACACTATATTTATTGATATGTATTATTCTTAATTTTTAATTTCTTGTTTCTTAATACATGATTTCTTAATTTTAATATTATTTATTAATGCATAGTTTTCCCAAATCAATAAATATTAAAAGTTAATTGCTTAATTTCATTTTTCCCCAAATTTGATACAGTAAGACCTATTAATCTTATAGAATCTTTTAAATCTATATTATCTAATATATCACAGGATATACTATAAATTTCACTTTTATCTATTACATAATCATTCATTGTTCTACTTCTAGTATGAGTTTGAAAATCAGATGTTTTTATTTTTACAGTAACAGTTTTTGCACCACTATCTCTTTTATACAAATTAGTAGATATTTTATTTGAAAAATCTAAAAGGTATTTTTTCATCTCTTCTTTACTTATTATATCTTTTTTAAGAGTTGTTTCCTTGCCTATAGATTTTCTTTTTCTACTAACCTTTACCTCTCTATAATCTATTCCTCTTATTCTTTCATATATTTCTACTCCAAATTTTCCAAAATACTCTATACAAAAATTCTTAGATAACTTGTGCATATCTTCAACGGTATAAATACCTATGTTATGTAACTTTTCCACAGACTTTTTACCGATACCATGTATCTTATTTATAGGAAGAGGTTCTAGTATTTTAGGAATCATATCTTCTGTTATTATTTTAATACCATCTGGTTTATTCCAATCAGAGGCAAGTTTTGCCAAAAATTTATTATATGAAATTCCAACGGATAAAGTTAATCCTATTTCTTCTTTAACTCTCTTTTTAATATATTCTGCTACCTTAATAGGTTCTTCTTTTAAATGACTAATATCTAAGTATGCCTCATCTATAGATACGGGCTCAATAATAGGAGTAATTTTATATAATATCTTAAATATATCATTTGAAACTTCCCTATATCTATAATGTCTGCCGGGTACATATATTCCAAAAGGGCATTTCTTTTTAGCTATAAAAACAGGCATAGCAGAATGAACCCCATATTTTCTTGCTTCATAGGATGCAGTAGCAACTACTCCTCTTTCCCCTATTCCACCTACTATTACAGGCTTACCTTTAAGCTTTTTATTATCCATTTGCTCTACAGATGCAAAAAATGCATCCATATCAACGTGCATAATAACCCTATCCATAGTACAAATCCTTCCTAAAATATATATTTAAACTTTAGTTTTACCTACATATAATTATATCAAAATACCTAAGATTAAATACATATATTTTAACTATATTTACTAATATATTCTAATTTATTATTCCTATACTATTAGATAAAAATTACAAGACAAAAATATTATTAAAATAAATTTAATAATGAAAAAACTACTATTAAATTTTCTAAATTTAAATTTATTATAATTAATTTTGTTAAAAAATAAAAAACCACTTATAATTAGTAGTTTTTTATCTTTTTATAAAATTATTAAATTTTCATCTCATATTAATATTTTATATTATTTAATGCACCTAAGAATCTCTTAATCTTAAATAAAATTATGTTATAACTAACTAGTATATTTTTTATATCTCTGTATCTTTATTCATATTAAAGTATAATTTCTCTAGCTATTTCATCCTTTTTAAATTCTATTTCTCCTTTTGATATACATTGTATTGGGCATACATTAGCGCATAAATGGCATCCCACACAATTTTCCTTATCTAACATTGGTTTTCTATTTTCTGAATCCCATTTAATTGCTTGATGTCCACCATCATAACACGAAATATAACATCTGCCGCAGCCTACACAATTTTCTTCATTAAATTTTGGATATACAATATATCCTCTATCTAAATCTTCTGCTGGAATTATATTTTTATTTGCAAGTCCTACCATATCTTCTAATTTTTCAAATCCCTTTTCTTCCATATAATATGAAAGCCCTTCTATCATATCTTCTACTATCCTATATCCATATTGCATTACGGCGGTAGTAACTTGTAAATTTGTTGAACCTAATAATATAAATTCTGCAGCATCTTCCCAAGTTTCTATTCCACCTATACCGCTTATTGGAACATCTTTAAGTCTTTCATCTATAACTAATTGTTGTATAAATCTTAAAGCTATTGGTTTTACTGCTTTACCTGAATATCCTGAAATTGATGATTTTCCGTTTACAATAGGATATCCTATAAATTTATCTAAATCTACTCCTATAATACATTTAATAGTATTTATTGTAGCTATACCTATTGCTCCACCTTCTATAGAAGCTATTGCTGGTACACTCATATCTCCTATATTTGGAGTCATTTTAGCTAATATTGGGATATCAGTTCCTCTTCTTACTGCTTCACAATATTTTTTAACTAATTGTGGATTCTGACCAACATCTGATCCCATAGCACTGCTAGTCATCTGTGGACATGAAAAGTTACATTCTATTATATCTGCTCCAACATCTGTAACAAGCCTTGCAAGCTCTTCCCATTCTTTTTCATTTTGTCCCATTATTGAAGCTACTAAAACTTTATTTGGATAATTTTCCTTTAGCTTTCTCATTGCTTCTAAGTTTTCTTCTAGTGAATGTTCTGCTATTTGCTCCATATTTTTAAATCCTAAAAATGGAGTCCCTTCCTTTTCTAAATTCGTAAAACGTGGAGAAACTTCCTTTGCAATAAAGAAACCTATAGTTTTAAATACTATACCTCCCCAACCAGTTTCTAAAGCTTTAGCACACATTTCATAACAGTTTCCTACTGGTGATGATGATAAGAAAAATGGATTTTCACATTTTACTCCACAAAATTCTATAGAAAGATCTTTTATTTTCATTATCTTGTACCTTCTTTCTTAGCTAATAAATATTTTACTATAGCCCTTGCAGCTTCTTTTCCTTCTTTTACAGCATTTACAACAGTTTTATCTCCTTCAATTATATCTCCTGAAGCAAAAATCCCCTCTATATTAGTACTATAATCTACAGTTTTAATTGTTCCCTTTTCATTTAACTCTACTGTTGTTAATTCCTTTGCTGCTGCTACTTCTTTAACTGCCTCTTTTAGTTCTTTCACTTCTTCTGCCTCTTGTCCAATAGCAAATATAATCATATCCGCTGGTAGATTTAATTCTGAATCATCAAACATTCCTATAGCTTTAAATCTAGTAACTTTTTCTGCTTGTCCAATTATTTCATTTGGTTTTAACCCTGTAAATATTGGTATATTTAAATCTTGACTATAAGCTATTTCTTTTCTATCAGCTGGCATTTTTCCTATAGTTCTTCTATAAACTATTTTTACATCCTCTGCTCCTAACAATTTAGCGGTTACAGCACAATCCATAGCAACATCTCCACCGCCTATAACTATAACTTTGTTACCAACTTTAACTTTACCTTTAGAAATTTTAGCTTCTGCCAAAAAATCAGTTCCAGCAATAACTCCATCTAAATCATTTCCTTTTATGTCTATATCTTTACTCTTTTGCATCCCTACAGCTAATAAAAATGCTTCAAATCCTTCTTTCTTAAGATTGTCTATAGTAATATCTTTTCCAACTTTACAATTAGTTTTAAAATGGATACCTAAGTTCTTTATGTATCCGATTTCATTTTTAACAACCTTTTGTGGAAGTCTATCTTCTGGTATTCCATAAGATAACCATCCGCCTAACTGATCTCTAGCTTCAAAAACAGTAACTTTATATCCTTTTAAAGCTAATTCAGCCGCTGCTGAAAGTCCACTAGGCCCTGAACCTATAATAGCTACTTTTTCTTTCTTAGGTTGTACACTTTCTAGAACCTCTATTTTTGTTGCTTTTTCATAATCTGTTAAATAGCGTTGAAGTCTTCCTATTTGAATAGGCTTGTCTATACCAGACCTACTACAGGCTCCTTCGCAATATTTATCTGTGGGACATACTCTTGCGCAGATTCCACCTAATATATTATTTTGGCGAATTGTAGATACAGCACCTTTAAAATTTCTAAAGCGTAATGAACGTATAAATTTTTCAGGATTTGTACCTGCTGGGCATGCCTTTGTACATGGTGCATCATGACACAACAAACATCTTGATGCTTCTTCAATTGCTAGAAGCGGTGTAAAAACTTTTTCTTTCTCTTCCATATAAGTTAATTTTTTCTCCAATTTTATTCCTCCCTTATATTTAATATTAAAAAGTTAATTGCAGTTATAACAATAGTTTAACAAAAAAAATAGACCATTTCTAACTTAGAAATGGTCTATTTTAGCTATTTATGATAAAACCAAACTCTGTGCTGCAATGTGGCAAATTTAACCATAGTTTTGGTAAGGAATTCGTTATTTTCTTAACAATATCTAAATATTGCTAAAAATTATAAAATATTCATTATCCAAGCACAGCACAGTTTATTTTGTTTATTCTATTTTTTAACTGTTCTCATTAATCAATTACATATTTATATTTTAATTACTCTCATATATTTGTTAATAATATTACTAAATATTCCTTAACAATAGTAGAAAATAATTTTACAAAAACCCTGTACAAAATTCATATATCATAATATAAAAATTTTCTGCAATTAACTTTTAATATTATTTATATAAAGGATGTACAAGGATTTTAACTGAATCATTACCATCTATTTCATTAAGTTCTACTAAAATATTTTCACTTAATGAAGTTGGTATATTTTTACCAACGTAGTCTGGTCTTATTGGTAATTCTCTATGTCCTCTATCTACTAAAACAGCCAATTGAATTTTACCAGGTCTATCATTATCAAATATTGCCTGTATAGCTGCTCTTACAGTTCTTCCAGTATAAATTACATCATCTACTAATATGATTTTTTTATCTTTTATATTTATATCTAATCTATTATCTTTAACTATTGGATCCTTAGATAACTCAGATAAATCATCTCTGTAAAGAGATATATCCAAAATGCCTACTAGAATATCTATACCTTCAAAATTTTTTATGTTTTCTGCAATTCTCTTAGCTATTGGTACACCTCTTCTTTTTATTCCTACCAATACTATATCTTGTCCACCTTTATTTTTCTCTATTATTTCGTGAGAAATTCTAGTTATAGATCTTTTTATTTTTACTTCATCCATTATTACAGCCTTTAAATCCATCCTAATTCCACCTTTCATTCATATCAAACAAAAAATGTCTCGACCCTTAGCCAAGACATTTGTATAGACTTATTATTTATCTACCTTACAATCTCTCAGGATCATTTAAAGGGCTTATAATACTTTATTTTAAGATTATACTAACATAAAATTTATTATACTTCAATACTCTTTTGTAAAAACTTGGTGTTATATTCCTATTTATAGATTACTTTTATTATATTATTATATTTTATAAAATCACACCATCAAAATAGTTAATTTAACAATGTGATTCTAATTTTAAAAAATATTTAATTATTATAAAAAAGTTAAACAAAATAAAATTCTATAATACTCAATAAAATATTAAAGAAAAATACTAAACTTATAATAATAATATTAACTTTCTTGTAAATATACATAACTCCTACATATTCACGAATAAGTGCATTAAGTGAAAAGTAAAGTTTAGTTTTAGAACCAGCACCATCACATTTTAATCCTACAATTTTAGCCCATATTAAAGAACGAAATAAGTGAAAATTATTAGTTACCACAATACAACTATATTCTTCTCCAAAATCTTTATAATCTTGTTCTAATAGTTTTTTTGAATTATATAGATTTTCGTAGGTATTTACTGCCTTATCCTCAATTATCATATGCTCAGGTGGAACTCCATTATCCTGTGCATATTTCCACATAGCAAGACCTTCTGAAATTTTTTCATCGGCCCCTTGAGCTCCTGTAAATATAATTTTAGATGTATATCCTTTTTTAAGCTGCTTTTTATATATTTCAATCCCCTTATCTATCCTACTAGCCAATAAAGGTGGTACTCTATCACCAATTAACCCACTACCTAAGACAATGATATAATCATATTTTTTTCTTTTCGGCATGTAAGTATTAATTGCTGCGGATATTGCAAAAATAAACATCATCATAAAGAAGTAAGTAATTAAAAAAGTTATAAATGCTATAATTCCATTAACTATAGGATTTTTAACTCTTTGTATAATATTTGGTATAAAACAAATCCATAATATAATAAATATTCCTAAGGATAAAGATAAAAAATTTGTTACACGAGCCCCTTCTTTTTTTATGAGTTTATATCCACTTTTAATAAGTATAAATATAAATGATAACAAATACAAAGGAAAACCTACCATAATAATTATAATAATAACTATGATAGAAGTTAAAAGCATTCTTATTTCATAAGTCTCGCCTAAGATACCTAAAAATGCAAACATAGATCCAACCCACAAAAGAAATACTATACCAATCCATAATGTTCTTGGATCTCTATAAATCATAGCAAAAAATCCAACTGTAAAAGCGATAAAAATAAATAATAAAAAATACATAATTACACCTCCCTTTCTAGCTTTTATATACCTTACAAAGATTATAATATTTTATTACATATGTAATTCTAAAACTCAATTATACAATCAATTACAATTAAATTATATAAATATTTTTCTTTATTATTATATCTCTGACAATTACTTGTTAATTTATGTATAAAACACAGAAAATATTAGTACTTATTTATCGAAGGAAATTATAATAATTTGATATTATATAAACTACTAAAAATAACAATAATACATTAATTTTTCTTTTGTTTGCTCATGAAATGTAATTGCATAAAATACTCTCATTTTTTCACCTACACTTAAAATAATTTTTTTATTAATATTGGCTTAGTTTATACAAACTAAGCCAATATTATAAATATAAAATTTTAATAAATATTTTTCATTTATATCTTTATTAAACTATTTAATTAACAAAACCATATAAGATTAACATACAATAAATAAAATAAGTTACTTATATCAAATTATTTAATATTACTTTCTGTTACAACTACATGATAGTCTTTATTAGCATTGTTATCCCATTTTGTTTCCTCTTCATAAAACTCTTGTTTAAAACAATAATCTATTTTTGATCCTTTTTCTACATAAATAGTTGTATAAAAACTTTCAAAAGTTTTTCCCATATAATAATCTACTATGCTTCTATTTAATTTAATATCTTTAACATCCTTCCATCCATTTACTCCATAATGTAATGTTCCACTTTTTATTTTGCTTGTATCTAAGGTATTATAATTAACGGGCATAGAAATTCTATATGCTACTATTTTCTTATTTTCTGCTGCTGAAACCTGCTTTGGTATCAAAAAAATTCCTAATGTTAGTACTGTTGCCATAATAAAAGTTATTACTTTTTTCATTTTATTTCCTCCTAATTCTAAGTACATTTTATATATTTTAATATTCATTAATTATATTTATAACTTATCAATTAGGGCCCCTTTTGATTACAGATTTTATTATAGCACTTCATACTTTATGTTAAAAATTGTATCTCAATTCAATTTAAGGCATGTAATCATTTAAATTAATATATTATTATACTTTATTGGAATATACTTGAAAATAACATTTTATTGAAAGTACCAAATAACAAATAGTTTTTAATTTCTAAAATTTAATTATTTATCTCTACTATCAAAATGTACTTCTAAAAAATTTAGTAAAAATTATATGTATTGTATTTTACCTAATCTAAATCTTATAAATTCTTAATCATATATATCAAGGCTATGAGTTGATTAGTTAAAATTCCTCATAGCCTTTTTGTTATTATATTTCTAAAATTTTTAAACTTATATTTTAAATTTATTTACCATTTCATTTAAATTTTGGGCAAGTTCTGCTTGACTTTGAGCAGTTTCTGCTACTTGTTCTATAGCTTTAGTTGTCTCATTCATACTATCCTTTATTACCTCTGCTTCTTCAGTAGAGCTTTGAGCGGAAACTGCCATATTTTGCACAGCTTCACTTACTTGTCCTAACGTTGCAGTAACTTGTTCAGACATAGCTGCTATTTCCTCAGACATTTTGCTTACAAAATCAGAATCTTCATAATATTGGCTTCCTGTTTTTCCATAATCATCAAATTGATCCATTACTTGTATATTTATAAATTCTAATATATCAGTTCCTGTATCAATACTACTCTTAAATGCACTTTGTACTTTAGCTATAGTTTCCTGTATACTTAAAACAGCCTCTTTTGATTGTTCTGCAAGATTTCTTACTTCTTCAGCTACCACTGCAAAACCTTTTCCCTGTTCTCCTGCCCTTGCAGCTTCTATTGCTGCATTTAAAGCAAGTAAATTAGTTTGTTCTGAAATACTTGCTATGGTATCTGCCATAACTTTTATACTATCAACAACTCTAACTTCTTCAATAGCTTTTTCCATATTATTTTTCTTTTCTAAATGTATTTTTTGTGATTCTTCTATAGCTTTTTGACTGTTCTTTTTAACTTCTGTAGCTCTTTCCTTAAACTTATTTGAATTACTGCTTCCTTCCACAGCTTTTTGTGATAATTCATTTGCACTTGAATCTACCTCTTCAACAGATGCACTAATTTCTTCAGATGAGGCGCTAGCTTCCTGCATACTTCCTGTAATACTATTTATTGAAGTATTTATAGTTTCCACTTTTGATGATAATTCCTCAACAGTAGCAGAAAGTTCTTCGGAAGAGGCGCTTATATCCTGTGAATTTTCCATAATTATTTTAACCAATCCATTTACATTTTCCTGTGCAGTATTTAAAGCTGTGGCTGTTTGTCCAAATTCATCTCCTCTTTCAATTACAATAGGAGCTGAAAAATCATAATTTGCTAATCTCTCTGCTAAATCTTTTACCTTATTAAGTGGGTTAGCTATATCTCTAGCCGTATATAATCCTATTAAAATTGCAATTACAAGACCAATTATACTTAAAATAATAATAACCGTATTAGATTTAATATATATAGAATTAATCTCTTCATTTGCCAACCCAGCTGATTTTAAATTTATTTCAATTATTTTATTTATACTATCAAACATAGCCTCCCTAACTTTTGGTATTTCTTTATATTTCTTTTCTGCCTCAACATAATTATCAGCTTGTACCAATTTTATAACATCTTCTCTTAATATTCTATATTCAGCTATTTGCACTTTAAAATCTTCAAATATTTTATTTTCCTCTTCTGTCTTCTCTAACTTTTCATACTCAGAAAGATATTTGCTATTTTCATCTTTATTTTTCTGAATATCCTCTATCAATTGAGACTTCTTAGATTTATCTTTTTCATACACTAACTGTAACATATCACTCTTAATCTCTGTTAAATTTTGGTTCATATCTGTAATCATATAGACAGATTGTAGATTTACACTGTACATTTCTTTACCATTTTTTGCTACGCTTTTAAGCGCAAATCCGCCTATAGCCCCTACTATAACAATAATTATAGCTACTATTAAAAATAAGGTAATTAGTTTCGTTTTTATTCTCTTTTTTTTACTTTTCGACATAGTTATCATCTCCTCCTAAGTTGTTAAAAATTAATTTTTCTGCATTTATTTTATTAAATCTTTAAAAGAATTTAATCTTAAGTTTTCATTTTTATCTCTTAATTTACTTATCGAGCAACATTATAAATAGTTAATATATAGTTAATAAAAATTTAATAAAATTTTAATATAAATTTAATAAAAAATTACACCTAATATTTAGTAAATATAAAACATATCCTCTAAATATTAGGCATATATACATTAGTATATTAAGATTCCTGGATTACGTTAATAAATATAATATCTTTTTTCATTGTAAAATATTATTTAATTTATTTATTCTATCGTATATAAGGGCTCGCATTAGACAATGCATCTTTTAACCAATTAGGGTGCATCTTTAATTTATCTATAGAAAAAAATTTCAAATCTAAAGTTTCCGAAGACTCACAAAAAATCTCTCCACCTATTATTTTTGCTTCAAAACAACAAGTTACAAAATGAGTTATTCTACCATCAGGATACTCAAAAATTTGAGACTTTGGATCTGAATATACACCAATAAAACGCACTATTTCTACATGTAATCCGGTCTCTTCAAATATCTCCCTTATTGCAGCATTAGTTACTGTTTCTCCTGGTTCTACATGACCTGAAGGTATGCCCCAAAGTTTTACATCTGATCTTTTCTGTAACAAAATCTGTTTTTTATTATTAAAAATCACAATAGCTACACCTGGACAAATTTCTTTAGCTTGTCTCATAATATCTCCTCCTTTATTAAAAAAAACCGAGAAGATAAGAATTCAGCGCATAAAAATACACTGAACCTTCCCCCTCGGGCATTTTATTCCAATAGGTGCCTCTTGTAAAACAAAAGCTATAGCGCTTGGTCACAATCCCTTAAAATATTAAGGTGGAACCCTAGCTATCTAGTCCCAGTTCAATAAAAAATATATTATATTTTAGTACTCATATTATATCTAAATATCGAAACTGTCAATATTTATAAAACAATTGAGTCTAAAAATTCTATTATTAAATTTTATATTTTGTTCAATCATTATTTTAAATTAAAGCTTTACTATTTTAGAATTAAATTGTAATATTGTTATATATTGATAATGTGAAAATTATAATATATATACTTCTTAGCATCAATAATCTTTATTATATATCTTTTTATTTTTTCAATTATTATCCCTTACTAATATTTATAAAACTTATATATTTTATATTAATGTAATATATTTACTATATAAATAAAATATATGGAGGTGTATATTTTGAATAAAGATTCTAAAACTTTTAAAAAAGCCAGTGCTTTAGCTCTTTCAACATCTATATTATTAGGAATATCTACACCTGTTCGTGCTTTAGAAAGAAATCAAGCAGAAAAAATTAATCATAAAGCATTAAATAATAGTTCCTATGTATTAAACACTGCAAAAACAAATCAAAAAGTTTTAAATGCTCTGACTAGTTTTCCATCTGATTTCCAACTTTCCAAAGATAACTGGGACGGATCTCCCAATTATACAATTTCAATGGACATGTGGTATGGAACTAATGGTGATATATGGAAACTTTATGAAAATGGTAAGTTAGTTCATGAAATTAAACTAGTAAACAATTCACCTAATGCTCAACATGCAGAAATAAAATTTACTAATAAAAGTAACAGAACATATATGTATACTGCTGAACTTATAAACTCAGCTGGTGTTACAAAATCTAAAAATACTATAGTTCATGAAGTAACTAAAAATGATACCCCTATAGATGTTCCTTTACCTGAATCAGCTAGTGGTCAACCCGCTGTAGGATATACTGTTTTAGATGAAGACGATAATAATTTTGAATGGGCAGTATTTATTTCAAATCCTAATAAAAATTATATATGGCAGGGTAGTAGTTTTTCTTTATGGGGAATGTCTTTCGAAACTGATAATGAAATAACTTCTGTTTCTAATGCAGATTCTTTTAAACAAAATGGTAAAAATGTAATAATAAATGTAAAACAGGATGAAAGATTGTTATCTTACAACACTACTAGAATATTTGTAGTTAAGGGTAAAAAACATTCCTCAAAAGCACCATCAAACTTTAAGTCAAATTTAATAAGAGGAGATATTAGTTATCCTAAATTCGCCTCTCTGCCTTCAAGTTTTGCTAAAAATAAACCGGATTTAAGCGAAAAAGATCTAATAGCTGATAAGGTTGATTACTATAATCCTAAAATTAAAATAAATACTGGTAATAAACTTATGTATAATAGTCCTGCATCAGATACTCAACTTATAATACCTATGCCAAAGAAAATGCCTGTTCCTATAAATGGTGTAAATGGATTAAGAATTTGGATGCCTTCTAAATACTTAGCTATGGGAATTGGAACAGGGACTGAATACTTTGGATTAAATCCAAATTTTATGGTTGGTTTGTCAATAAAAGAAAACTTTACTTGTGGTTTGGCTCCTTTAGAATCTGGATATACAGAAAATATTGTTACTGTAGATGGTGAGAAATGGTCATGGCCAATTCAGAAAAAACATCCTGATGGACCCTTTCAACAAGAAAAAGGTAACTTTAACGAAATAAAACAGCAATATCCTGATTATTTTCCAGATTCAGCAGAACATGAAAATTATGTAACTTTAAAAACTGGTGAACAAGATGATCCATCCTATATTCATGCTGCTATATCTTCTTACATGAGTCTTACTATGACAAGAGAATTTCTATATGCTATTCCAAATAATGATTTTAGCAGCGTATTAAAAGAAGCTAAAGATCCTTGGGCAGAGTTTGTATTAGTGGACAATGCTTATAATAGAGGTGTTTATGGCTTGCTTCAAAGAAAATTATTTACAGAACATAGAGATAAACTTATTAATTCTCCTGATATAAATAAAGAATTTAATCTTTCTGGTTTTGCTAATCATATTGAAAACATTCAAAATGTTATTAAGGCCATGGATTCAGAAACTAAAAACTTCTATGATGCTAACATAACTTGGAGTGATATGGAAAACTATTTTAAAGAATTACGACTTTATTATGGAAGAAATGTACCAAATGATGAGGAATGGAATGCTATGAAAAATGATGTAAAAAAAGCCTATGATGTTCTTTCTAAGCATTGGGGAGGAGATCATATATCTTTACGATATGACTTTTTGACACTTTTGAGAGTTTGTGAAAAGCATCTTCCTGAAAATAAACAACCAGCTCCAACTGGTGCTTCTTGGATAGAACAAGTTAACTCAGCTAATAATATTCGCTAATTTACTTATTAAATGACAAAATTGTATAATTCATTTTTAAATATAATTATATAAATATATTTATCGCTCTATTTGCTTAAACACAATATGTTGTATGCGTATTAGAAATCTTTTAATTATATGATTTGCTCAAATAAAAAATGTATTAAACTGTCCCCTGTAAGATACAGATAGAAAAAGAGACTGTGTTACTCTTTACAGGGGACAGTTCAACTTTAATTTTATTATATTACATTTACAGTTTTAAAATTAAAGTTAATCTTATTTTGAGACGCCCTGATTATTTATTTACTTTCTGTTACATCAACAACTAAATCATCACTTCTAGTTACACCAGCTTCGTTAATAAGTTCTGCATAATAGGTATATTTACCATTCTTTTTTCCACTTACCTTTAAACTATAAGTTTGAGCTTGAGGACTATTATCTTTTAAAGCTGCTTCTTTTATTAAAACACCGTTTTCATATATTTTTACCTTATCTCCATTAATGCCCCACCACATATTCATGGTAATAGTGTAATCTCCATCTGATGGCCACCAGTTATCATGAGTTAAAGAAGGTTTTCCTGGCTTTTCTTTAGCTGATGAGCTGCTATCTTTTACCATTACTTCTATTTCAGGACTTTCTGTTTTGCTATCTTTTCTTACTATTTCTGCTTTATAAGTGTAGTTTCCAACTTTTTTGCCTTTAAATTCTTTATCAAATGTTTTTTCAGTTTTTCCATCTATACTTTCTTTTAAAACTTCTACTCCATTTTCATATAATTTTAATTCACTACCATTATTATCTTTCAAAGCTTTTACAGATATTTTATAATCTCCTGTATTAACTTGCTTATCTACGGAAATAACAGGCGCTTTTAACTTATAAGGATCTGATACTTCTACTATTATAGTATTTCCTTTAGAACTGCCATATTCGTTAACAATTTCTCCAGTATAAGTGTATTTGCCTTCTTTTTTTCCTTTAAAGTTCTTTACTATATTATTTGAGGATATTTTGCTTAAATCCTCTTCTAAAATAATCTTATTATTTTCATATAGTCTAACTTTATCCCCTCTATTTTCTGTTGGAATAGCTATATTAACATCATAATTTCCATAGTTGTCATTATTCTTTACAGATACTGATGGTGACTTAGGCAATTTATCATCTGAAGGGATATCCCCATCGCCAAAGAATCCTTTATAGATCACATCAGTTAAACTTGTTCCCTTTAATGGAGCATCTCCTGCCAGTTCCCAGAAAATTATTCCACCATAATTATTATCTTTTACATATTTAACCCTTTCTCCTAAAGAAACTTCATCTTCATAGGTGTACATTTCCCCTTTAGATTCACTATATAAATAAGGGACTTTTGAATAAGGGTCTCTGTATTTTTTAAAGGATGAATCTTTTTCTAAAGTACCTTTTATATAATGGTATGGATTGCATCCTGCTGCACGTCCTCCATCCCATGTTCCTTTTGCTCCGCCTGTTGCTGTAGCAAATAATCCTGGTAATTCTTTTATAGGTCCATCATTTTTTACACCTTTCCATCCACGAGAATAATATGGTGATCCAACTACAAGTTTATCTTTTGATATACCATAAGATTCAAATAATTTCATAGCAGTATCTGTATTATAATAATTCTTTACTATATCTTCATGATTATCATAAGGATTTTTGTATAAAGGTGATTGATGTCCTGTTTTATTTTCCCAAGCACCATTCATGTCATAGGTCATAATGTTTATAAAATCTAAATACTGTGAATATTTATCTGGTTCAGTTTTTTCTATTTTATCTTTTCCGCATCCAACTGCAGCAGTAAGTTCATAGTATTTATTATCTTTTTTTCCTGCTTTATTTAGCGTTTCTCTTAAATCCTTTAAAAGTAAGGTAAATGTTTCTTTTTCAGTATCATCTGCTAAAGGTGTTCCTTGATCATTAGGGTTATCTACAGTATCCCCTTCTCTTTTAAAAGTAGGGTATTCCCAATCTATATCTGCTCCATCTAATTCCCATTCACGAATAAAGTCTACCACACTATCAGCAAAAATTTTTCTACTCTCTGGAGTCTTTGCTACATTATGAAATCCAGCTGATTGACTCCATCCACCAATAGATATAAGAACTTTTACATTTGGATACTTCTTTTTATATTTTTTTATTTGTCCTAGATTTCCTTTATAAGGTGAATCCCATCCATCACCAAAGTCTATACCTGTAGCTGCCCATTCATCGAATAAAGCAATTTTATTATTTTTTATAGTTGCAAATGCATAATTTATATGAGTGATTTTATCCCAAGGTACATCTGATATTTTGTAATTATCATGACCTGAATAAACTCCCCATTCCGTAAAATAAGCTACAATTTTCTTTCTAGATTGATTGGAATCGGACGCCTTAGCCTTCACTCCTTCTAAAGAAATAATGCTAAATAACATAAATAACGATAGAATGCATCCTATACATCCTTGAATCGTCTTTTTTTTATTTTTTTTCATGAAAATTCCCCCTTTATAATTATTTACCATCTTTATTTTATTCGTATTTTTTTTAACAAGCTTTAATATTGTAGAAATTATTATCTAATATTAATATACTTCTGTAAGAAAATTCTGTTAACATTGTATTGTAACTTTTACATTTTTTATAAAACATAGAAGCGTTAGAAATTTATACTACTATGTTGTAGGGATAAATTCCTAACGCTTTATTTACATATTTCTATTCATCAATAAAAATACTAAAACACCTTTTAATTTATTTATACCGACTTTACTTTAAATCTAATTTACTAGCGGCTTCTTTATCTACGATAAAAACAAGATCTTTGTGCAATTGAAGAATAGACGCTGGTACATTAGGAGTAATTTTTCCTTTTATAGTCTTAAAAATAGCATCTGCTTTGTTTTGTCCGCAAGCCAATAAAATTATCTTTTTTGAATGTAATATAGTTTTAATTCCCATGCTAATTGCTCTAGTTGGAACTTCATCTTTTGAACCGAAAAATCTTGAATTAGATTCTATAGTTTTTTTATCTAAATTAACTAAATGAGTTTCTGCTTCAAAACTTTCTCCTGGTTCATTAAAACCAATATGTCCATTAACACCAATGCCAAGAATTTGTAGATCAATACCTCCTGCTTTAACTATACTACTTTCATATTCCTCGCATTCTTTCTCTATATCATTCATCATTCCATTGGGAATATTAATATTATCTTTATCAATATTTACATGATTAAATAAATTGTTCATCATAAAATAATAATAACTTTGATTGTTATCTTTGCTTAAACCATAGTATTCATCCAAATTAAAAGTTTTTACCCTTGAAAAATTGAGATTTTGATTTTTATAAATATTTATTATTTCCCTATACATACCTATAGGAGTATCTCCAGTTGCCAAACCAAGAACACTATCTGGTTTTAAAATAAC